>CAYFYG010000179.1:0-1788 GCA_964347225.1 uncultured Dehalococcoidia bacterium
AAGGTCCCTGCCATCGAGGCTCTCCGCGTCGCGGTCAGCAGGTTCCGTCCTCGCGCCCAGAGTCCGGCCCGCAGCACCCGTCCTCCGTCCAGCGGATATCCGGGCAGCATGTTGAATACGCCGACGGCGAAGTTGACTATCGCCAGGTATAGAGCGATAGCCGCGGGCGGCCTGTCCTCCGCATCGCTGAAAAAGGCCACCGCCGCAACGACGCCAAAGAGGAGCGCCAGGGCAAAGCTGACCAGCGGACCTACGATGGCCACCCGGAACTCCTGTCCGGGGGTCTTGGGCTCACCGCCCAGGGAGGAAACCCCACCGAAAATGAACAGAGTGATGCTCTTCACCGGCAGGCCCTCCCGCCTGGCCATCAGGGAATGGGCCAGTTCGTGCAGGAGGATCGAGATGAAGAAGGCCAGGGCGGCGGCGACTGCCGCCCCCCAGCGCTGCCCGGAAGTCCAGTCCTCATACTCGTCCTTGAAGAAGCCTTGAGCCAGCCACCAGGTGAGGAGGGCAAAGATGGCCAGCCAGCTCCAGTGGACAAGAACGTCAATACCGAAGACGCGCAGCAGCCGGTAAGAGCCCATCGGTATCTATCATCTCATTATCACTGGCGACTGTCATCGAGCCTGGCCCGCAGTTCCTCTTGGCTAACGCCGACCACCTCCACCAGCTTGTCCCGCGATGCCGCCCCGTGCACGATGCTGACGTTCGTCGGACCCACGCCGAGGCGGCGGGCGAGCAGCCGGATGACGGCCTGATTGGCGCGACCCCTTTCAGGCCGCGCCCGCACCTTGACTCGCAGTGCGCCGCCCTGCCAGCCCACAATCTCCTCCTGCCTGGCGCCAGGTGTCACGTGCACCCTGACTCTGGCCATCCATCAACGCTCCAGCGGGGTCTGCCTGCCGGTGGACAGAGGTTTTTGCTATTATAGCCGCACCATGCCAGACATGCTTGTCAAGCTGTACGACCTGCCCGATGCCTCACCCGCCTACCGGCGCGTTCAGGACGCCGGGGTGGTGGTACGCAGGGCCGATCCTTGGGATCACGAGCGCTACCGCCGGTTCGTGGAGGAGACATTCGGCACACTCTGGGCCGTAGAAGCGGACCTGGCCTACCGCCATTTGCCCATCACCGCGTTTCTGGCCGAGAGGGAGGGACGCATCGTGGGGTTCGCGGCCTACGAATGCACGCGCCGCGGATTCTTCGGCCCCACCGGGGTCGAGCAGAGCGAGCGCCGTCGTGGCGTCGGCACCGCCCTCCTCTTCCATTGCCTCGACTCGATGAGGGAGATGGGCTACGCTTACGCGGTTATCGGCGGCGTTGGCCCCGCCCAGTACTATGAGAAGGTCTGTGGCGCCTTCGTTATCCCTGGCAGCGAGGTGGGCGTGTACGGCTCGCTCCATCGCCTCCTTCAGCAAAGGAGATAGGACAGCCGGAACTCCGGTGCCGTACCCCGCACGCCCTCGGCTCCACCGCGTCGTGTGAGGGGATGACGGCAGGGCCCGACATTCTCAAGAAGTCTCACCCCTGCGCGCGTCGCCGTGAGCCTGTGGAACGGCACCGCGCGGAGGAGGATCCCGTCGCTTGTGCCCAGCGCTGCGTCACACGAATTGAGCCGGCGGCAGGAGGTCAGGGGCTGGCCTGCGGTGATCGGCGGAACGGCAGCGGGATGTCTACCGGCCGCTCCTCGCCACTCCCCTCCACCGCGGCTTCGGCCTGCACCTCCGCCTGCGCGACGATGGCGTCTACAGTGTCTCCGCCCCACGGATAGCCACAAACGCCGAAGGA
>CAYFYG010000180.1:0-3146 GCA_964347225.1 uncultured Dehalococcoidia bacterium
CAGGCCCGACACGAAATCGCTGCCGGCCCACCAGTCCGTCAGGCCAGCGAGAAGATCCGCCCGGTCAGCTCACAGAACCTGGAGCGAGCGTGCCGGTAGACCCGCGAGCGCGCGGGGTCGGGAAGCGTCGCTTTTCTCTCCGTTCGGGCGAAGGGCGCTGCGACGACATCTGCAGCCACGTCGTCGCCAGCCTCCCTCCGCGCGATCCACAGAGCCTGAACGGCCGCTCCCAGAGCCGCCGACTCCGGCTCCACCAGGCGCACCACGGGCACCTCGAGGACATCCGCCAGGATCTTTGTCCACAGGACATTTCGCGAACCGCCTCCAACCAACCGCACGGACTGCACCACGATACCCAGCTTCTTCATCCTCTCCATACCCAGAGCAAGCGACAGGCTGGTGCCTTCGAGAGCAGCGCGAAAGAGGTGACCCTTCCGCAAGAGGCCAGGCCGAATTCCGGCGAGAACGCCGCTGGCATCGGGCAGGTTTGGAACGCGTTCCCCCTGGAGGAAGGGCAGGAACAGTAGCCCATCGCAACCGGGAGGTACTCGCGCGGCCGCACGGGTCAACGCTCTGATATCCTTGCCCCGTCCCCCGAACGCTGCGCGCACCTCTTCCGTGACTCCCGTCATGTTCATGACACAAATGAGGGGCAACCATCCGCCGGTTGAGTCGCAGAAAGGGGCGACGAGACCATCGGGATCGATGACCGGGCGATCGCTGTAGGCAAACGCCGTTCCCGAGGTGCCGAGACTGACCACCACCACGCCGGGCGATGTCGCTCCGCTGCCGATGGCGCTCATCATGTTGTCGCCCCCGCCGGCGGCCACGAGGACTCCCTCGTCGAGCCCCAGCAGGGCGGCCCCTTCGGCGGAGAGGGCCCCGGCGGGAGACCCCGCCGCAACGATAGGGGGCAGCATCTCCGCCAGCCGACCATCGATCCGCTGCACGGCTTTCCTGTCGAAGGCTCTGGCCACGGGATCGAAGAAGCCCGTTCCCGAGGCGTCCCCCGCTTCCATGGTCTTCCGCCCCGTTAGGCGCCAGTTGACGTAGTCGTGGGGCAGCAGGACAGAGCGCACGCGACCCCAGAGCTCGGGTTCATGGCGCTTCATCCACACGATCTTAGAAGCGGTGAATCCGGGCGGGATGGCTCGCTGGAGATCCGTGGAGAGCTCCCGCGCCTCCTCCGCAGTGGTAGTGTCGCACCAGAGCTTCGCCGGGCGCACGATCTGGTCATCGGCGTCCAAGACGACCAGTCCATGCTGCTGGCCGGAGACCCCCACGCCACGGACTCGATCACGCCTCACGCCAGGCGCAAACAACAGCTCCGCCGCCACCTGTCGCACCGCCTTCACCCAGGTCCGCGGATCCTGCTCCGCCGCCCCCGGAGGAAGCCCAGGAATCAAGCCATAGGATCTCCCGCCGCGGGCGACCACCCGGGCCCTCGTCGCGTCCAAGACCACGCCTTTCGTCGCCTGAGTGCCGACGTCGAAACCGAGATACAGGCCTTCCGACCTGGCAGGGCCCATCGCTCTCCTCTAGCCGCGGACCCCTAGGAGGTGCTCCATCATCACCTGGTCCAGCCGCTCGTAGCGAAGACCCCGGGCCGCAAGCTCCTGGGCATCCACATCCAGGGCGCGAAGCTTGCCCGCCTTTTCCCGCGTGTAGCCCCGCAGCAGAGAGTCGACCTCGGAGCTCTCATCGTGGGCCAGCAGATCTCGCACCTCCGGATCGATGTCAAAGGAGTGAGCCCGCTCCTTGACGATCTTGTAGGTGCGCATGCAACCACGGACGAAGTCCCACACCCCTTCGTCGTCCTCGGTGCGGTAGGCATGAGCGTCGAAGTGCCGGGGACCTTCATAGCGCGGGCTCCCTGCCGTTCCTTCCAGCAGACGCAGCAGCAGGAAGGCTCCCTTCACGTCTTCGGAGCCAAAACGGAGATCCTGATCGTAGCGCCCGATCTTCTGCGCATTCAGATCGATGTGAAAGAGCTTGCCTGCTTCCATCGCCTGGGCGACAGCATGGACGAAGGACAGCCCGGCCATTGTCTCATGGGCAAACTCCGGGTTCACGCCGACCATGTCCGGGTGATCCAGAGTGGTAATGAAGTGAAGCATGTGACCTGTGGTGGGGAAATAGATGTCTCCACGCGGCTCGTTGGGTTTGGCTTCCAGAGCGAACTTCAGGTCGTACCTCTTATCTCGCACGTACTCGCAAAGGAAGTTGATCGCGTCGCGCATCCGGCGGATGGCGTCCCGCGGATCGCGGCAGGCATCGGCTTCCACTCCTTCTCGTCCGCCCCAGAACACATAGATCTGAGCTCCAAGCTCAGCTCCGAGGTCGATGGCGTCCATAGTCTTATTGAGAGCGAACGCCCTCACCTTCGGATCGTTGGCCGTGAACGCCCCGTCCTTGAACACCGGGTGCCGGAACAGGTTGGTAGTCGCCATAGGAACGATCATTCCGGTGTCCGCCAGCGCCCGCTGGAACTCCCTCACGATCCGGTCCCGCTCCGCCGCCGAGGCGCCAAAGGGAACAAGGTCGTTATCGTGCAGGTTCACCCCCCAGGCGCCGCACTCGGCGAGCCTCCGGACAAGGTAGGTGGCGTCCTGCGGCGGACGCACCGCGTCCCCGAACGGGTCGGCTCCAGGGTTACCCACCGTCCACAGTCCGAAGCTGAAGCGGTCGTCTGTTGTTGGCGCATAGGGATCCATGACGCCTCCTATCCGAACCGAGCAGCCTCGTCTACGTTACGCTCTCTCTCCCGAGGGTGTCCAGCGGCAGCGTTTCCACTCCAGCCGCCTCTGGAGCGACCCGCGGCACACTACGTGTGGTCAGTGTGCGCAAGCGATAGATGCTGAAGACGCCCGCATGCTCATCGACCGTGACGGCCCCGGCGACCGCGACAAGGCCCGCCAGCTGCTGACCAGAAGCCATCGCCATGTACCGCCAGATCGGCATGCCCAACCACGGGGAATGGCGGAGGCGATGCTAGGGGAGGTTTAGGCGGGGGGAAGCCTGCCCGAGCGGCTGTGTGCGAGCCTCAGGTCAACCAGCGACTCCCGGTCGAGCCATATCGTCCCCTGTGTCAGGTCGCCCGCGCACCAGAAGCAGCCGAAGCTGGCATCCGTCGAGGTCGCCTGCTC
>CAYFYG010000181.1:0-4526 GCA_964347225.1 uncultured Dehalococcoidia bacterium
CCCGATGGCAGTCGCCTCGCCTTCTACTCCCACCGCGATGACAACCGCGACATCTACGTCGCCCAGGCCGATGGCTCAGACGT
Organism: uncultured Dehalococcoidia bacterium; assembly: GCA_964347225.1. GTDB lineage: Bacteria > Chloroflexota > Dehalococcoidia > SM23-28-2 > RBG-16-64-32 > DAOUMF01. The sequence continues at coordinate 84 of CAYFYG010000181.1, forward strand.
CGTCAACTTAACCGACAGCCCCGCGGAGGATGCCCTCCCTGCCTGGTCACCTGACGGCTCCCGCATCGCCTTCTACTCGGATCGTGATGGCAACGGCGAGGTGTACGTGATGAGCGCCGATGGCTCTGACGTCATCCGACTCACCGACAACGCCGCCGTGGACTTCCCGTACGCCTGGTCTCCCGACGGTGGGCGCATCGCCTTCGCGTCCCTGCGCGACGGGAACGTGGAGGTGTACGTGATGGACGCCGATGGCTCCGCCGTCATCCGCCTCACCGACAACCCGGCCATCGACTTGGACGCCGTCTGGTCCCCCGACGGCACCCGCATTGCCTTCCAGTCCGGGCGCGACGGCAGAGGCGACGTGTACGTGATGAACGCCGACGGCTCCCGTCCGGTGAACCTGACCGTCCGCCCTTATCGGGACGACTCGCCCGTCTGGTCGCCGGGGAGTGACCGCATCGCCTTCGTCTCCCAGCGCGACCGCAACAGCGAGATCTATGTAATCGACGTCACGTACTCTTACCTCACCCGCGTCACCCGGGCTCCCGGCGATGACGCCTGGCCCGCCTGGTCGCCCGACGCCACCCGCCTGACCTTCGTCTCCGAGCGTGACGGCAACGAAGAAATCTACATCGCCAACGCTGATGGCTCCGGGCAGACTCGCCTCACCGACGACCCGGCGCCCGACAGGGGCCCCGTCTGGTCGCCCGACGCCGCCCGCATCGCCTTCGCGTCCTTCCGCGAGGGCAAGAGCGAGGTGTACTTGGTGAATGCTGACGGCTCGGGCCTGACCCGGCTCACTGACGGCCGCTAGGCTCGGCGCTGACTCTCCGCTTCGCCTGACCGCGAAGGTAGCCCCGAAGGTCGCGGTCGGGATAAGCTTTCCCTGGCATGAGGGAGTTCCTTGTCTGGTGGGTTGGCATCGAGGCCGTTGGACTCGCAGCCCTCCCTCTGACCTATGCCTTCTTCCGGTGCCTACCTGACCGCGGCTTCGCTTTCTCCAAGGCAATCGGGCTGTTGCTGCTGGGATACGGCGTGTGGATGGGGGCTGTCATCGGCGTCTTCCCCAACAGCCGCGGCTCCGTCGTTCTCGTGCTTCTCCTCATCGCTGGCCTGTCGGCGATCGTCGCGGAGCGTTACCGACAGGAACTGCTCGGCTTCTTGCGCTCCGGCTGGCGCTACGTCGCCTCTGTCGAGGTGGTGTTCTTCGCGGTGCTGGCAAGCGCTGTATTCATTCGCTCCTTCGCGCCTGAGATCGTTTGGGGCGAGAAGCCCTTCGAACTGGCCTTCCTGAACTCGATCAACCGCGGCGAGTCCTTCCCGCCCAATGACCCCTGGCTGTCCGGCCATTCTATTAGCTACTACTACTTCGGCTATGTGATGGTCGCCGCTCTGACCAAGCTGGTGGCCCTGAGCACCAACGTTACGTTCTATCTCGGGCTCTCGCTGATGGCTGCTCTGGCTTCCGTCACCGCATATGGGTTGATCTACAACATGGTCGCTGCCAGCCGCCGCTGGACGGAGCCGGTATCGTCGGGAGGGCCGGCGCTCCTCCCCAGAGCGCTGGTGTTCGGTCTGGTCGGGGTTGCCCTCATGGCGATAGTCAGCAATCTCGCTGGCGTCTTCGAGCTGATGGCGAGGCATGGGATCGGCTCCGACGGTTTCTATGGCTTGGTGGGCATCTTCGGTCTGGATGGCCCCTACGACTGCGAGGCCGCTCCCGGCGACTGCAGTGCGTGGTACCCCACTCGCTATTGGTGGTGGTGGTGGGCCACGCGCATGGGCTCCGAATTCGATATCCAGGAGTTCCCTTTCTTCACTTTCCAGTTCGGCGACCTGCATCCCCACGTGTTGGTCATGCCGTTCCTCATTACTCTCTTCGCCGTGGCCTTCCAGATAGTGTTGGGCACGCGCCCTGACGGCAGGACCAGCGACGGGGAGGTACAGGAGCGGCTCGACGGCTTGTGGTGGGTGCGCCATCCCGGCCGGTTCCTGCTCCTCGCTCTGCTCCTTGGCGGCATAGTCTTTATCGACACGTGGGCGCTGCCTCTGGCGACGCTGCTGGTGATCGCCGCTGTGGGTGTGGCCAACTGGCTGCGCACGGGTGGCCGACCTCTCCGTGTCTTGGCGGACAGTGTGGGCTTCGCCCTGCCGGTGGCGGCGGCGATGCTCTTGTTCTATCTACCCTTCCACGTCAACCTGAACACGGATGTTAGCGGTCTCGACATAATCCAGGCCACGACGACCGTGCAGCGCCCGCCTGCCGCCTCCGAGTCGACGCGGCCACTGCACTTCTTCCTTTTCTGGGGGCCCCTGCTGTGGATCGTTCTCTCGTTCGTCGCGGTGTACGTGTGGGGGTGGCGGCGTGAGGCGATGAGGCGGCCAGCGCTGGCTCTGGCTGCTCTGGTTTGGGCAACCCCCGTGGTCCTCTGGCTGCTGGTAGTCGTGTGGAGAAACGGCTTCAGCGGGCTGGCCGACGAGCTGTCGGAGCGGGGGCCCAGCCTAGTCACCGTCCTGATCCTGATAGGCTCCATCACGGCTGGCGCCCTATCCTTCGTCCACCAGCTGGGTAGGGCAAATGGAGAGCAGAACCGGAGTGAGCTCTTCGCCTTCTGCCTCGCCGGCTTTGCCTTCTTGATGATGCTGGGGGCGGAGTTCTACTTCGTTAGTGATCTGCTTGGGTATCGGGCTAACACCGTATTCCGGTTCTGGCACCAGAGTTGGATCATGCTCGCCATCATCGGCGGCTTCGGCCTCTATCGCCTGACCCTGTCCTGGCGGTTGCCCAAACTGCGGCCGGAAGAGGTTCCTTGGCCGCAGCTTGCCGGCTTCGGCTTGGCCTTCGGGGCGGCCTACACCGCTCTCGTGGCTATCGAGCCCCGGGATGTCCTGTACGCCAGGTGGTGGACGGCCACGCTGGGCATCTTCATCGCCGGTGCCTCCATCGTCGCCTACGCGGTCGCTGCAGCGGTGCGGGATGCCTCTGGCCCTGTCATCTGGCGGCGTCTGGCCTGGCTGGCAGTCACGACCGTGATCCTGGCCGCAGCGCTGGTCTACCCCGTCACCGTGACCTTCGAGCGCACCGACGGCTTTCGCAATGCCCAGAGTCTCGACGGCCTCATCCATGTCCGACGGAGTGATCCCCTGGAGTATGAAGCGATCCAATGGCTGAACCAGAACGTGGAGGGCACACCCGTCATACTGGAGGCGGTGGGCGATGACTTCAGCGACTCTGCCCGCGTCTCATCCCGCACGGGCCTGCCTACCGTCATCGGCTGGGTCAGTCACGAAATCCAGTGGCGCGGGCGGCCCGACGACGATGGCGGGTCGACCCCCGACAGGCCGTTCACCGACCGTCCTGACGATGTGGTACAGATCTACACGACGAGCGACGTGGAAGCGGCGAAGTCGCTCCTGGACCGATACGATGTTGAGTACGTCTATGTAGGATGGCTGGAACGCGAGAAGTACGGGGAAGAGGGCTTAGCCAAGTTCCGGGAGTTCATGGTTCCGGTATTTGAAAACGGGGGCGTAACCATCTACCGGATGGCTGCGGAGGCCACCACAGTCGGCGGCTCTCGCTAGCAGCTTCGGGCCTTCCCGCTAGCCCTGATGGGCCGGCATCCTGGCCCGCGCCAGGTCCAGTGCGACCAGATCGGCAACCTTCTCCCCCAGGAGAATGGAGTGGTTCTGGCCTCGGTCCTGGGGATAGATCTGGCTCATGTTGGCCAGATACAGACCCGGCACGGGCGTGCGGTGATCGGGAATGCGGGAACCGGCGCCCGTGGTGAACACGGGTTGAGCCTCGGGCCCGTGGAACAGCCACCGGTCGATGATCCACGACTCGTCGAATGCGCTGTTGATACGTTTGATGTGTGACAGGTAGAGGTGCAGCACCTCATCCACGTCCATGCCCAGCAGGGGCGACTGCTTGTCCAAGTAGTTGGAGAGATACACAACGTGCTTGCCGCCATAGCGCTCGGGCTCGATCAAGTTGGTGTGCTCGACTGCGGCCACGAAGGGGACAGATCGCTCGTTGATGTTGAGCCAGTAGGTGCCGGACAGAGGGTACTTGAGCGCAAGGATCAGGCACAGGGCATCCTCGTAGGGCATCCCCCGCAACTTCTCCGCATACGCCTGCGGCAGGGGCGGTGCGATGCGCAGGAAGATGTCGCTGGCCACCGTGGCCACCACAGCGTCGAACAAGACGGTCTCCTGCTCTGCGCTAGCCAATTCCAGGCCGACCCGGCCGGCGTCGGAGACGATCCGCTGGACGGGACGGCCCGTCTCGATCTCCCCACCGAGCTCGCGGATGCGGTCGACGAGGGTCTCGATCCAGGCGCCGAAGGAGCCCAGCAGGTAGCCGAGCACCTCTCGCTGGGATGGGCCGGCGCCACGGGAGGCGAAGCGTAGGTGGATCTTGTTCCAGAGCCAGGTCAT
>CAYFYG010000182.1:0-2540 GCA_964347225.1 uncultured Dehalococcoidia bacterium
GCGCACAATCGCGGCGGCCTAAGCCGCCCGCTCCATCCTGAACCTAGGCAGCACGGTTGCGACCGGTGAACACAACTCTTCCTATGGCTGCTGATGGGAAACGCTTTGGGGATCCGCGTGCAGAAAAGAAGGGCCGGTTGCCCAACCGGCCCTTTCGGCGCCAGACCCGCCTCTAGTCGTTCTACGAGGCCGCTTCCGCCGCCACCTTCTCGGTGCTGACCATCTCTTCCAGCACCTTCTCGGTGCTCAACACGGCGCTCGCCATGAACCGGAAGTTCGTGAGCGCAGCGTCGTAACCGTCGCCCAAATCCGGGTGCTTCGCCGCGGCCGTTGCGTCAGCGACAACTGCGACCTCGAAGCCCTGCTCGGTTAGCTCGCGCAGGTGGCCCTCAAGGCAGAGATTCGCTGACATGCCCGCGAGGATGACCTTGGACTTCCCTCGCTTGCGCAACTGCAGCACCAGGTCATTCGTTTCGGGACCGTACACTTTGTGCGGGCTGGCGACGATGGTCTTCCCGTCCGCAATGTAGGGCTTGTACTGCGCAAGCCAGTCCGCTCCGGACCCGGCGAAGCCCTCGGTGGTCAGGGCGCCTTTACGATCAAACATGTTGATCTCGTGCATCATGTTTTCGACCGCTCCACCAAATCGCCAGCCGCGGTCGGTTGGGTAGTAGTAGTGGGGCGAAATGAACACGTCGTATCCGTGTTCCTTCCCAACACGGAGCAACTGCTCTATGTGCGCAACCGTGCCGTTGGCCTCGACGCTGGTGCCGACTAGACCCCACGTTGCCCCTTCTGGGCTCAGGAAATCGTTCTGGGGATCGGTGACGACGATCGCCGTGTCTATCGAGCTGATCTTCATTGTGATTGTCCCTTTCGAGGATGGCTTACGCCATCAACTCCCGCTCCAACGTACCGTCGAACCACTCCGGGTCGGCGACCAGATCGGAGCGCAGCTCGCGGAACCAGGCGTCCTGCTCCGGCCGGTCCGAGTTCTTCACGTAGTTCCCGTTGTTGTCCCAGCGCACGACACCCATGAACTCGTCAGGGTCGCTGTTGCTGGTGACCAGGATCGACTGCTCGAATCCGGTCGCCTTCGGCTTCTCGTCGCGCTCCCACTTCTCGAAGTGGTCGATCACCGCTTGCCGTCTCCCAGGCAGGGCCTTGAAGCGGAACAATGTCATGTGCGGCATAATGGGCTCCTTTCTGTGAACCAAGAGGCTGGCGGGGCCGGTTGTCGGCCCCGCCAGTGTTGTGTCTGTCTACACCTTTGCGAGCTGCGCTCGACGCACGTGCTCGCAGGCCTGTAGGACCTCGGTCTTGAACTCGTCATAGTCGAGCTGAAGGCCGTTCACGTAGGCGCTCCAGCCCGCACTGGACTTCGCATAGTGAACGGCGTCCTCGATCTCGGCCTCAGTAGCGCCGTTCAGTTTGGCCAGCTCCGTGTGGTAGAAGGCGCAGTAGCGGCACTTCGTGATTCCCGCGATGGCCACTCCTATGAGTTCGCGGTACTTATTCGGAATCGGTCCTTCTTCAAGCTGCACGCGCTTGAAGAGCTCCCACTCGGCCTCCAGAGACGAGTCTGGAAGGGCCCTGAACATGCTGGGAACCAGGCCGAACACCTCTGTGATCTGGCTGTACACCTCTTCTCGGGTCATGATCGCTATCCTCCTTTGCCTGAGCCCCTGGTCGGGCATTACGTTGATCTCCTCGTTTCGCGCCATGGGAGACTACATGAGGTGGCCCTTTCTAGGTGGACTGCTTGTGCCTTGCTCGCCCGGATGAGCGACCAGAGGAGTTGCATCATGCATTCGATACGATCCGTTGGGATTGGCGGATCTCCCCGTGAAGGACAGGTAGCCGTCCGCTCACTGGGGATGTCCGCGATGTAGCATGGGGCCCGGCAGGACGCCCACCCTCCTCTTGCCACGCCGGGGGTCCTTTCTTGTGTTCCGTTTGACACCCGCCTCGCCCAAGCGCACAATCGCGGCACGGCGGGGACTTCTCCTTCACCTAGTCCGTGACGTACTGTGTACGCCGGTCACCAACATGACAGCAGTTGAGGTGCACAGGTGCTGCAATTCCTAAGGACGACCAGGGGTCGATTCGGAGCTGCCCTCTTGACGAGTCTGGTCGTCGTGGCGCTCGCCGTCCTCCTCAAGCACCCCCTTCCGATTCTCCCAGCGCTACTCGCTGCCGTGTGGGTGCCTGTCTATGCGCCCCAAACATCCGACACCCCTCTCGCCAGACGGTTGTTGCTCGTGTCCGCTGGGGGGCTCGCGGTTCTCGCAGGGGTCGGCGTGTTCGTCTTCGTTCTCGTCCAGCGCTGATCGACACCGAATCATCTCGCCAAGCCGCCCGGCTGCCCCCTGTCTCAGGCCAGCGTCTTGGCCCCGTTTGACACCCGCCCCGCCCAGGCGGACAATCGCGGCGGGCGGACAGAGGGCGGCGGAGGCCGCTAGCGTAGAAGAGCCTATGGAGCTGACACTATCTCAGTACGCCACACGCGCTGGGATCTCCGTCTACACCGCTAGGCGCAG
>CAYFYG010000183.1:0-4056 GCA_964347225.1 uncultured Dehalococcoidia bacterium
TGTGGTAGTCGGCGACGAGGCGGAAGGGGGTGGAGGGGGAGGTCATATCGCATCCATTGTAGCGGGTTTGGCGGTTTGGTCGTTTTGGGGGCATCAGATAGGATGTTTGGTCGTTTTCAGGAAAAAGTACCGTTCGGGGGCGGATCCGTATTTGCGAGCGGGGGAATTCTTTGGTCGTTTTCGTAGCGGGCGACGGCTTCGTCAATGGCGCGCTCTCGGAGTTGGGCGGCGACGGCCAGCAGCAAGAGGTTGGCGTCACTCTGGGCCTTGGCGCGGCGGCGGCGCTGCACGCGGGCGACGCGGAGGACGAGGTCGCGGGCCTCAGGGTCATCGGCGACGAGGTGGAGGAGGCGCTGGAACTGGCGGGAGGTGCGGCCGTGCTTGAGGGCGTTGAGGTTGCCGAGTGGGGGGCCGGAGCCGGGGCGGGGGCCGCCCCGGCCAGGCCGTTTGGGGGACGGAGAGCGGTTGCTGGAAGAGGGCAGAAACATGAGATTCGTCCTTCCGGTGGGGGCGATGGCCACAGATGGGTGCAGACCTGCCTGCAGGCAGGTTTTGTGTTCAGTGTAGGGCGTGTGTGCGAGAGGGCGAAGGGGGATGTGGCGCTTGGGGGAGGCCGGAAACCGCTACCAAGTACGCGGAGGGCTTGGCGCAGTTGGTCCTAGAGGTGAAGGCGGCGTAGCGGAAGCAGGGGAGCTGCGAATCTATGGAGGAGGGACCTTGGCGGGAAACTCGTACATCAGCTTGAGCAACATGGCGAGGAAAGTGATGAGTTCCTGGGCGTCGTTGCGGCTCATGAGGGCTATCTCGTGATTCGCTTCATTGCTCTTCTTCCGGATGTGGTCTATCCACCCCCGACCGTCGGGCGGCACGTAACCCTTCGAGTCAAGGTAGTCAATATACTCCAGAAACGACTTGCCCCCAGGTGCGCCCTTGTCCACGGCAGCATTCATGAGAATCTTGCGGCACGTGAGAACTGCGGATGTGTAGGAGGATGTGCTCGTGCAATCCCGCGCCTCCCGATATAGCTTTGCGACATCATCGGGCAGGCCGCCCACCTCTTCACCGTAAGCTGCTTCAGGCACCTGGCCGCCGTTGAAGAACGTCGGCCGATTACAGTTCGAGCAGACATGAATCGACACCCAGCTTTGGTGGGTAGCATAGCCTCTGTCCGACGCCACGTAGCGCCCGCAGTAAGCGCAAGTGTAGGGCCGCACGGGTATGTCCTGAATCTGGTACCAACCCATTGGGTTCTTCACCCCCCTCAAGCCGTCGCCTCACGGACAGGTTCCGGGCGAAGGCGATGCTAGCAGAGCAACTACCCACCCGCCGCGATTGTGCGCCCCGGGTGGGCGAGTGTCAACGGGGCGGGGCCCAGTTCCGGTAGACGCTGAGTGCCGCTGTTGCGCGGAGGCCTCAGAGTAAGGGACAATAGATGAGACTCTACTGCCTCCCGCGCTTTTTCTTCCGACGTTCGAGGCAGACCGTTTGCCCGGCAGGAAGATTATGCCTCACAGGGCGCCATAAGGAGGCTCCCCATGTCCATGAAGCTTTACGTTGGAGGTGTGTCCTACGACACGACCGACGACGGCCTGAAAACGTTCTTCGAGCAGGCCGGCACAGTGGAATCGGCCAGCGTTGTCACCGATCGCTATTCTGGTCGCTCCCGCGGCTTCGGCTTCGTCGAGATGTCCAGCAACGCCGAGGGCCTGAAAGCGATCGAGGATCTGAACGGCAAGTCGCTCGACGGTCGCACCCTAACCGTGGACCAGGCGCGACCGCGCTCGCAGGAAGGCGGGCGGTCCTTCTCCGGCGGCGGCGGTGGCGGCGGCAGGCGGCCTCGATGGTAAAAAGCGTCTTCGGCCTTAAGACGAGGCAGGACGCCTGTCCGCACCACTGGCGCATTGGCACCCCATCGGGAGAGACGAGCAGCGCCATCTGCTTGATGTGCGGCGCCAGTCGCCGGTTCAACAACTACGTTCACGGTTCGTACATGGCCTTGGGCCGCAAGCGCTCCCAAGGCGCCAAGCACTCCAAATAGCGGTTGTTTCGCACGAGAACCGGCCCGCGTCGATCCGGGGTCCGGCTGACGCCACCGGACGGCGGTCTACGGAGGACCGCAGACCCTGAATCTGTAGGAGATGGGCAAGATCCGCTGCTATAGCGCCGCAATCACCACTGCATCGTCGAGCCAATTCCACCTTGCAGCGCTTGACGCTGTCCCCCCTCGAAAGGAACGCATTTCTTGACCTCCTTCCATGACTTCCAACTTTGTACTTCAAGCCGCCGGGCCCTCGCCGAAATGGGCATCAGTACGCCGACGGCCATCCAAGAGCGATCGATCCCGCTGTTGCTGCAGGGCCGCGATCTGATCGGTCAGGCGCAGACGGGTTCGGGCAAGACTCTCGCCTTTGCGCTGCCGCTCCTCGAGCGCTGTGATCCTCAGATGAGGCAGGTGCAGGCCCTGGTGCTGGCGCCGACCCGCGAGCTGGCCCGACAGGTGGGCCAGGTGCTCACGGCCCTCGGCAAGGGGGCGGCAAGAAAGGTGGCGCTGGTCTATGGCGGGCGCCCCTTCGGGCAACAGGAGGCGGCACTTGCCGCTGGCGCCCAGGTGGTCATCGGCACGCCGGGCAGGGTGCTGGATCACCTTAAGCGAGGGACGCTGCAGCTGAAGCGATTGCGGATGCTCGTCTTGGATGAGGCGGACAACATGCTCGACCAGGGCTTTGCGCCTGACGTGGAGCGCATCCTGTCCCGCACACCGCAGAGCAGGCAGACAGCTATGTTCTCGGCGACGATTCCGCCGTGGGTGCAGAGGATAGGAGCCAAGCACCTCTCGGATCCCGAAGTGCTGGTCGCGGAGGAGGGGGACGGCTCAGACCCAGATATCGATCACGTTGTTGTCGAGGCGTACACGGAGACCAAGCTTCAGGTGCTACGGCGGCTGCTGGATGAGCCAGCAGAGGGTGCCACCCTGGTGTTCGGCCGGACCAAACGCGGCGTGCACAACCTGGGACGGCGGCTGCGGGGGCTGGGCTTCCGGGTGGCGGTGCTCCAGGGCAACCTTGACCAGAAGGCGCGGGACAGGGCGCTGGAACAGTTCCGTTCCGGCCGGGTGTCGATCCTCGTGGCCACGAATGTGGCGGCGAGAGGGCTGGACATCCTTCACGTCGGGCGGGTGATCAACTACGAATTGCCGGAGACCCACGAGCTGTTCACGCATCGAGTAGGTCGCACGGGCCGCATGGGGCGGAGCGGACGGGCCATCACTCTGGTGAGCGCGGCAGACCTACCGAAATGGCAGGCCATAGAGCGCGGCCTGGGCCGCCGGCTGCCACGGGTGAGCGCCAGCGGGGAGCCTTCTCCGCAGCCTCAGACCGCCCGCCGGATGAGGACGCCGAGCAGATGGCGACGGCGCGCTTGGTCACGCCCCAGAGTACCGGCCTAGCAGGGAGAGCGCCGAATCCTCTCGTCGCCACCGGCCTATTACTGGCCCAGGCGTTCAGCCTCGAGTTTGCGAACCCGCTCGGCCTGCTCGGCCTGGAGCCGTTCCCCTTCCTCGCGGGAGAAGGTCTCGTGGCATGCCTCGCAGGGTCGGCGTGTATAATGCGGGCAAGCGCAAATCGCAGGGGGTTTGAAGCTCGTGGTTGACGAGATCTCTGACGTGAACGATCTGGTCGTGCAGGGGCTGGAACGGAACCTGTGGGATATGTGGTGCCGCTTCGGTCGCGGCGAGGGATGCGTCCTTCACGAGGAAGGCGACGCCATCTGGTTCGACACGCCGATCCCGACCCTGCCGTACAACGCGGTGCTTCGCTTCGCGTCCGAGGACGACGCCGACGGGCGAATCGAGGCGCTGTTCGAGCACTACGGGAAGAGGGGGATGCCGTTCATGTGGATAGTACATCCCTCGGCACAACCTCAGGACCTCGGTGAACGGCTGCGGGCACGGGGGATGGAGGAAACGGAGGTGTGCCCGGGCATGTCGATGGCTCTGGCAGACCTGCCGGAGCGGGAAGACGCCCCGGCAGGGTTCGAGATCCGCGAAGTGGCCGAGGA
>CAYFYG010000184.1:0-1832 GCA_964347225.1 uncultured Dehalococcoidia bacterium
GAATCGGCGAGGCCCCTCTTGGTTTGGAGCAGGAGGTGATGACAGATGGAGAAGGACGAGGAGCGACCTGACGCTGAGGTAGAGGATGAGAGCGCCGGCCGCGAAGAAGCGAGCGGGCCTCCGATCTCTGCGGGACCATCGTCAGGGTCGACGCCGCAGGGACGGCAAGAGGGGCCAGGAGGGAACGTGCGAGCGGTCGTGATCTCCGCAGGCGCCGTCGTGGTTGGGGTCGTGTTGTTCGTGGCCGGGTTCTTGACTCACTCCCTGCTTGATGACGACCTGGACCCCGTCGAAGAGGACCTTGCCACCTTGACCGGGCAGGTGGGCGAGATTCAGGATGCTCTGGGTATTGCCGTCGGCGACGGGACGGTGCCCACGCCTGCGCCCGTGGTGGCAGTGACCGCTGACGATGACCCCTTCGTAGGGCCAGACGACGCGCCGGTCACCATCATCGAGTTCACCGACTACCAGTGACCGTTCTGCAAGCGTTTCCGTGACGAAACGCTGGACCAGATCCTGGACACGTACGAGGGTCAGATCAAGTTCGTGGTCAGAGACTTCCCTCTCAACAGCATCCATCCCCACGCCCAGAAGGCGGCCGAGGCCACCGAGTGCGCTGACGACCAGGGCAAATTCTTCGAGTACCATGACTTGGTGTTCGCCAACCAGAACGCCATCGATGTGGACAGCTTGAAGGGCTATGCAGCCGAACTGGGCCTTGACACGGGAACCTTTGACCAGTGCCTTGACGATGGCAAGCACGCCGCGGAGGTGGGAAAGGACCTCGACGACGGCCGGGCCTCCGGGGTCACGGGCACGCCCGCGTTCATTATCAACGGTCAGCTGGTGTCAGGCGCCCAGCCATTCACCGTGTTCCAGCAGGTGATCGACGCCGCGCTCGCTGAAGAGGGGTAGGCCGAGCAGACCGCAGGATATCACGTGGCCCACGCGGGGGGCGAACGGCCGACTTGATGTGAAAGCGGGTGGGTTCTCACCGCGCTACTTTGCTGTACCGATGCGTGCGGCAGATTGCCGATGATAACGTACCTCAGCAGATCGTTGGATTTGATCGCCTATGGGGTGGCGATGTTCCTCCTCTTGATGCTGGTCGCGCTTCTTGACGAGCTTGGATTTCTAGGAGATTGGAGTGTGCCAACGCGGACAGCCGCCCGAGGGGTCGCCTTTGGTCTGCCAGCGTTCTTGCTGGCTCTGATGGCAGGACGTTGGTGGGCCGGATTCGTGGCCGGACCAGCGATCTTTCTGACATACCTATTGGGATCGATGGGCGATCTCGAAAGGTTCCGCGACAGCAATCTGCCCTTCGAGGCGGCCCGGTGGTACAGGGGATACGAATACTGGTCTCCGCCTCTTGCAGCAGCGACCGGCCTAGGCATCCGACGAGGTGTTTCAGGAACACTGGGACGTCTGGGAATGCGGGTGGGATGAGAGTGGCAGTGATGCCTACTCATCGTTTCTTTGCCCAGGTGGTCGGCAGGGGAACCAAAGTAGCCGCCACCAAGAGCACGTCGACATGACACCGCGCTTCTGCGGCTCTGACGCCTGCAACGCACCCGCTCCGGTCCCTAACCAACTTCATCTCCCATTGCGCCTGCTCCCGGCGATACCTCCGTGCCGGGCAGGGGGTTGCGCTAATGCCGCTCTGGTCTGTCACCGAGGACGACGTGGTACACGGCCTCCGCGAGCGCGGCCTTGCCGTGAGCAGCTTCGACGATCCAACGGGGAGGGAAATCTACACCCCTGGTCGTCCTTCCGCTCACCCTTGCGAGGTACGGTGAGGCATCTTTGAGAAATGGTGGCTAGCGGACGGAGGG
>CAYFYG010000185.1:0-7750 GCA_964347225.1 uncultured Dehalococcoidia bacterium
AATTGCCCCGGATCGACATGGAGAAACCGCCGCTCGCGCCCCGACCGTTCACCGCCTCGGTGAGACCACGCAACACGGATGACCTCGTGCCGCTGCTGCGGGCACTGGCGGACGAGACCCGCTTGAAGATCTTCGCCCTCCTGACCAAGGACGAGTTGTGCGTGTGCGAGATCGAGGACGTTCTGCGCCTGCCGCAGAGCCTGGTGTCCAACCACCTGGCAGTCCTGCGGCGGGTGGGCCTGGTGCAGTGGCGGCGCGACGCGGAGGATAGCCGCTGGATATTTTATCGGGCCGACCCGGGCGCCACCGATGCCCTGCGGCAGCGGTTCGGGGACCTGCTCACGCTGCGCGCTCCCTCCAGCCGGGCGCGGAGGGCGGAGGAGGTGTGCCGTGCCCGTCGGTAGGGCTTTTCTTTTGGGGAGAAATATCAACGGTTGCTGATATGCCGTCGCCGATGCGCTGACGGGGGAGGACGGAGAGATGACCGAGATGTACCAGGGAATACCCCGGGCGGAGATACCCTGGTTTCCCATCATCAACCCGGAGCTGTGTGACAACTGCCTGAAGTGTCTGGAGTTCTGCCCCCACGACGTGTACGAGGAGGTCGAGGGCAAGCTGGACGTGGCCCGTCCGCTGAACTGCCCGGTCGGGTGCTCCCGGTGTCAGGCCGTGTGCCCGCGGAACGCCATCTACTTCATGGAGAGGCGAGACCTGAACATGCTTCTCATGCAGTTGCGCCGGCAACGGGCCGGGATGTAGGCGAGGGGTGCGGGAGCGAAGAGACCGATGACAGCAGAGGCCGTTCTTGGGCCGCGAGCGGGGGGCGTCGTCGGGCAGCTGGGCTTTCTGGACCGTTTCCTGCCGCTATGGATCTTCGCGGCGATGGCCCTGGGGGTCGGCTTGGGCCGCATCTGGCCCGACACCGCCGACGCCATCGACGCGCTGCGCATCGACACCGTATCGCTGCCCATCGCCATCGGATTGCTGTGGATGATGTATCCGGTGCTGACCAAGGTGCAGTACGAGCAGCTCTCCAAGGTCGCGACAGCGTGGAAGATGTTCAGCGTGTCGCTGGGCTTGAACTGGATCATCGGCCCCGTGATCATGTTCATCCTGGCCTGGATCTTCCTGCCCGACCTTCCGGAGTATCGCGTGGGGCTGATCATCGTGGGGCTGGCGCGCTGCATAGCGATGGTGCTGATCTGGAACATGATGGCGGGCGGAGACAACGACCACTGCGCCGTGCTGGTCGCCCTGAACTCCGTGTTTCAGATACTGTTCTATTCCCTGTACGCGTACTTCTTCGTTAGCGTGGCGTCGACCTGGATACCGTGGGGCAGCGGCGGCGCCGAGGCTGTGCACGTGTCGATGTGGCAGGTGGCGCGCAGCGTCTTGATCTTCCTGGGCGTGCCGCTGGTGGCCGGCATCATCACGCGCTTCGCCGTCATCCGGAGGAAGGGGCGCGACTGGTTTGAGACGAGGTTCATGCCCAAGCTCAGCCCCACGGCAATCGTGGGCCTGCTGTTCACGATCGTGGTGATGTTCTCGCTCAAGGGCGAGTACATCGTGGACCTGCCGCTGGACGTGCTGCGCATTGCGGTGCCTCTTCTTTTCTACTTCCTGATCATGTTCGGGGTGTCCTACGTCTTGTCCTGGAGATCGGGATTCCGCTACGCGGACACCGCCACGCTGTCCTTCACCGCTGCCAGCAACAACTTCGAGCTGGCCATCGCCGTCGCCATCGGCGTGTTCGGCCTCGACTCCGGCCAGGCCTTCGCGGCAGTGGTCGGCCCGCTCATCGAGGTGCCGGTGCTGGTCGGTCTGGTATACGTATCGCTCTGGGCCAGCCGCTTCTTCTTCGCTCCCGACGGCCGGGCGAAGCGGTTGGCGCCGGTCGCGGGCTAGGAAGGAGTGGAGGGGGCGCGGCCTGCGGGCAGGCAGGCGTTGTGGAAAGACGCTGGCGGTGTTACCCTGACAACGGTGGTGAGCGTTTCGTGCTCCCCGGGATCGCCAAAGCGTCCTGGACTCAGGTGACCTGACCCTCGCCAACTATCATAGGGAAAGGAGGTCATCCATGAGTTACGAAGACAGGACGCTTATTTGTCAGGACTGCGGCGAGTCGTTCATATTCAGCGCGGACGATCAGCAGTACCACGCGGACAAGGGCTACGACAACGAGCCGAAGCGCTGCCCTTCCTGCCGTCAGGCCCGCCGGCGCGATCGCGGTGACGGCGGCTACGGGTCTTTCCGTCGAGAGATGTACCCGGCGGTGTGCGCGCAGTGCGGCAAGGACACGGAAGTTCCGTTCCAGCCGCGCGGCGACCGGCCAGTGTATTGCAGCGATTGCTTCAGCAAGCAACCGTCCTCAGGGGGACGCTACTAGACGACCGATAGCAGAGGCACAGGGGGCTGAGTGCGGCCCCCTGTGTTGCTTTTTGTGGGCACTCGCTGCCCTAAGCCGCTGCGCTTGACAAACCATGGCCGGCCGCCATAATCGACGGTGATTGCCCATGCGAGTCGTGAAGATCCTCTTGGTTGCCCTGCTGGCCGCCGGGGGCTTTCTGTTCGTATACGTGGTCCAGTGGTTGGGGGAGCGGCATGCGCGGCGCGGCCCGATGCCGTTCAGTCAAGCCAGCAAACTGGAACACCCTCTTCGGCCTCTGATACACCCGCAGCGCTCTACCCTGGAGAAGTTCGGTTTCAAGCCCGGCGACACGGTGCTGGAGCTGGGGCCGGGCATAGGCTACTTTGCCGTCGAGGCGAGCCGGATGGTCGGACCAGAGGGAAGACTTCTGTGCCTGGACATCCAGCGGGGGATGATCAGCGGGCTGCTGAAGCGCCTGGACGAGCATGGCGCCGCGAACGCACACCCGATGGTAGGCGATGCCCTGAACCTTCCGCTCGCCGGTGACTCCGCAGACGCGGCCTTCCTGTTCACGGTGCTGGGGGAGATTCCGGACAGGCCGCGGGCCATCGCCGAGCTACGGCGAGTGTTGAAGCCCGGGGGCGTGCTCTCAATCAGCGAGAGCCTGATGGATCCTGACTACCAGCTGCAGGACAGCGTGCGAGACCTCTGTCGGGCGAGCGGTTTCGAGGTGCTGGACCACAGCCGTCAGCCGCTGGGCTACACGATGTGCTTCGCCGCGCCGTAGTCTACAGGATCGGCAGGTAGCGCTTGAGCTCGTAGTCGGTGACCTGGCGGCGGTAGTCAGACCACTCGATCTTCTTGTTACTTATCAGGCTGTGGAAGAGGCGGTCGCCCAGGCAACGGCGGAGCACGTCGCTCTCCTCGGCCAACTCGACCGCCTCCCAGAGGCTGCCCGGCAGGTGGGCGATGCCCCGCTCCTGGCGCTCCTGCTCAGTCATCTCGTAGACGTTCTCCTCAACGGGGTCGGGGCAAGGGTACTCCTTCTCGATCCCTTCGAGGCCAGCGGCCAGCATTGCCGCGAAGGCCAGGTAGGGGTTGCAGGCGGGATCCGGCGAGCGGTATTCGACGCGGGTGGCGTTCTCCTTGCCAGGTTTGTACTCGGGGACGCGGACGAGGTCAGAGCGGTTGCGGCGGGCCCAGGTGAGATAGACCGGCGCCTCGAATCCGGGCACCAGCCGCTTGTAGGAGTTCACCCACTCGTTGGTGACCAGGGTGATCTCGCGGGCGTGGCGGAGGAGGCCAGCGATGTAGCTGCGGGCCATTGCCGAGAGGTAGTAGGGATCAGTGGCATCGAAGAAGACGTTGCGCTCACCCTTGAACAACGACTGGTGGACGTGCATGCCGGAGCCGTTCTCATCGCGCAGGGGCTTGGGCATGAAGGTGGCGTAGACGCCGTTCCTCATGGCCACCTCTTTCACCGTCAGGCGGTAGGTCATGGTGCTATCGGCCATGGTGAGGGCGTCCGTGTAGCGGAGGTCGATCTCGTGCTGGGAGGGGGCGACCTCATGGTGGGAGGCCTCCACCATGATGCCGAGTTGCTCCAGGGCGAGGACGGTCTCACGGCGGAAATCGCTGGCGGCGTCCAGGGGCGTCATGTCGAAGTAGCCGCCGTGGTCCAGCAGTTCGGTGCTCTCCGGCTTGGCGAAGTAGAAGTATTCCAGCTCCGGCCCCACGTAGAAAGTGTAGCCCAGGTCAGCAGCTCGCTCGAGGTTGCGGCGCAGGACGTAGCGGGGGTCACCCTCGAACGGTGTGCCATCAGGGTGAAGGATGTCGCAGAACATGCGGGCCACGGAGCGCTCCTGGGGCCGCCAGGGGATGATGGCGAAGGTGGCGGGGTCAGGCATGGCGATCATGTCCGACTCATCAATGCGGGCGAACCCCTCGATGGACGAGCCGTCGAAGCCGATGCCTTCCTCCAGGGCCTTGGGCAGCTCCTCCACGGTGATGGCCACGCTCTTCAGGGAGCCGAGGATGTCCGTGAACCAAGCGCGGATGAACTTAACGTCGTGCTCCTTCGCCATCTGGAGCACGTAGTCCTTGCTTTCCGGGCCGTTGCTCATGCTGTTCTCCTCCTGTATATCCGCGCTGCTTCCTTCTCAAGCCGCCGTCCATCTCCGTGAACTCACAGGGCGCGGTGGCTAAGTGCTGTCAGCGGCCTGGCAGATCGCCAAAGTCAAACCCAGCGATCCGAGTCTTGTTCTTGCTGATGAGGTCGCTGACCTGACTGAATTATAGGCGCTGGCGGCGGTGCCGGATCACGGGTATTGTTACAAGCAGGTTACGCGCTTGGAGGTCGCTACAGGGCCTCGTCTCCCCTTTCCCGGGTGCGCACGCGGATGGCGTCGGCGACGGGCATGATGAAGACCTTACCGTCGCCGACGCGACCGGTGTGGGCCACTTCGCAGATGGTGTTGACCACCTGATCGACCTGGCCATCCTCCACGACGACCTCTAGCTTGATCCTGGGCAGCATGTCCACCTCATATGGCTCTGCACCGGGACTGTGGACGATGCTTCTCTGGCTGCCGCGGCCGGTGACGAGGACGACGTTCAAACCGCCGATGCCGATGTTGGCGAGGGCGCCCTTGACGTCCTCTAGCTTCTCGGGTCGTACAATCGCTTCGATCTTCTGCATATCGCCATCGGCTCCTTACGATGCTTCGCTGCTGGCTTGCCAGGGCACCGACTGGGGGACGGGTCGGGGTGGAGACGCCGGCGGTTGCGCCGGCGTGAGCGGCCCCGCCTCCTCGAAGACGTAGCCCCGCTCGCCGTGTTGGGTGGCGTCCAGACCCAGCCGCTCCTCGCCCTCACTGACGCGCAGGCCCATCACGACATCGAGCACCTTAAGGATAGCGAAGGTGACGACAAAGGAGTAGCCCCAGACGGCGCCGACGCCGGTGAGTTGATGAAGCAACTGTTGACCGTTGCCGTGGAGCAGACCGTCCACACCACCTATGGCAGCGACGGCGAACAGGCCTGTGGCGATGGCGCCCCATGTGCCACCAACGCCGTGCACGCCCACCACGTCGAGGGAGTCGTCAAGGCCCACTCGAGCGCGCACGCGGATGGCCAGGTAGCAGAGGACGCCAGCCACGCCGCCAATGGCGATGGCCTCCATCGGCTGCACGAAGCCTGAGGCCGGCGTGATGGCCACGAGGCCGGCAACGGCACCGGCGGCGGCGCCGATCACGCTGGGCTTTCCGGAGAAGGCCCAGCTCATGCCCACCCAGGTGAGGGCGGCAGCTGCGGCGGAGCTGTTGGTCACGACGAAGGCGTTGGCGGCCAGGCCCCCGGCCGCGCCGGCGCTGCCAGCGTTAAAGCCGAACCACCCGAACCAAAGCAGGGCGGCGCCCAGCACCACATAGGTGACGTTGTGAGGCTCCATGGGCTCCTTCCCGTAGCCAAGGCGCCTGCCGAACATGAACGCTGCGGCCAGGGCGGCGGCTCCGGAGTTGACATGGATGGCGGTACCGCCGGCAAAGTCCAGGGAGCCGAGCTCCAGGAGCCAGCCTCCACTACCGAATACCCAGTGGGCCACCGGGTTGTACACGAAAGTGGCCCACAAGAGGATGAAAACGAGGAAGGTGCTGAACTTGGCCCTCTCAGCGAAGGCACCGGTGATGAGGGCGGGGGTGATGATGGCGAACATGGCTTGGAAGATCATGAAGGCTTCATGGGGTACGGTCGGGGCGTAGGTGTCGGAGGGCTCCATGCCCACGTCCTTGAGCCCAAACCAGGATAGGTCGCCGATAAACCCGCCCACATCGGGCCCAAAGGTGAGGGTGTAGCCGATGATGACCCATTGGACGCCGACGAGGCCCACGACGATGAAGCTCTGCATGATTGTGGCCAGAGCGTTCTTGCTGCGTGCGAAGCCGGCGTAGAAGAAGCCGAGGCCAGGGGTCATGAGCAGCACCAGGGCAGCTGAAATTAGGATCCAGGCGGTATCGCCGGTATCTATAGCGTCTTGCATGTTGAATTCCCCTCCCCTATATCCATATCCATACGGCAACGTAGCGCAATGTGCAGAGGGTTGCGTTACGGGCGTGTTACGGAGCCGTTAAGCGATTGTTACGCGGCCTCACCGCCCCGTCCCGCCGCGGGAACAATGGAGCGATAGAGGTGGACAACTGGTGCGCGAGGCTTTGCCCCTGGGCTCTGTTGCTGCGGGCAGTGGGGCTAGGGGGCGGCGCGAAAGCGGTAGCCCACGTTGCGCACCGTCTCGATGAAGGTGTGGCGCTCCTCTATCTTGGAGCGGAGGCGCCTAACGTGGACGTCCACCGTGCGGGCGCCGCCGTAGAAATCGTACCCCCAGACCTTGCTCAGCAGCGCCTCGCGGGTGAACACGCGGCCAGCGTTGGTGGCCAGGAAGCGCAGGAGTTCATACTCCTTGTACGTCAATTCCACGGGCCGGCCAGCCAGGTGGACGGTGTAACTGGCCAGATCTATCTCGAGGTCGCCACTGCGAACGGTGTTCTTGGCGTCCACCCCCCTGCGGCGCGACAGCGCTCGGCGGACGCGCAGCGAAAGCTCCTGCGAGGGGGCCGTCGTCACCAGGAAGTCGTCCACATCCCCGCCAGGATCGAATGAGGACAGCCGATCCGGATCTACCAGGGCGATGACCGGCGGATTGTCTCCTCTCCGTCTGCCCTCAAACATGCTCTTGACCGCCGCATGCGCCGCTTCCGCCGCCAGCTCGAGGATGATCATGTCCGGCAAGCTCTCGGTGTCTACGCCTTCGTCGCCCGGGGCTCTGAGGGTGACTTCGTACCCGTCTTTCTCCAGGCTGTGGCGGAACGGCAGGAGGCCTTCCCCCCCTATCATTAGCACCTTTCGCATGTCAGCAGGATATAGCACAGCGTTCGGCGGCGGCAATCGCAACTCCCGCTTAAGGTGGGAGGCTGGTATCATACCAGTCGTGGCCGGCGAACAACTGCAACACAAGCCGGAGTGGCTCAAGGTGCGGTTTCCTGGGCATCCCAACTACCTGCGCCTTAAGGGACTGATGCGGCACAGGCGGCTGCACACCGTGTGCGAGGAGGCCCGCTGCCCCAACATCGGCGAGTGTTGGGACGCCAGTACCGCCACCTTCATGATCCTCGGGGACACCTGCACCCGCGCCTGCGGCTTCTGCGCCGTGAAGACGGGCCGCCCCGCGGGCGCCGACGCGGATGAGCCGTTGCGGGTGGCCCAGGCGGTGCGCCAGATGAGACTGACCCACGCCGTGGTCACTTCCGTCAGCAGGGATGACCAGCCCGACGGCGGCGCGGGGACCTTCGCCGCCACCATACGCTGGATCCGGCGTCTCTCGCCCGGCACCAG
>CAYFYG010000186.1:0-3209 GCA_964347225.1 uncultured Dehalococcoidia bacterium
GGGTCGGCGGACATGCTCGGCCCGCGGGCGGTGCGGGCGAGCCCACTGACCGAGTTGTGTGCGTCACGGTATATGTCGCAGGCGCGCACCAGGGGTACGCTGAAGTAGTGCTGGGCACCCGTGTCGCGGGCGACGAACATGTAGTAGGGGATGCAGCCGAGTTGCACCTGCTGCCGCCACATGTCTGCCCAGACCTCAGCGCTGTCGTTGATGTTTCGCATCAGGGGCGACTGGGTGCGGATCTCGGCACCGGTCTCCCTGATACGAGCGATGGCCGTCTTGACGGCGTCGGTTGCGACCTCTCGCGGATGATTGAACTGGGCCATAAGGGCGAGGTGAAGACCCGACTCAGTGATCCGGCGGAACAGGTGTAGCACGTCGTCGGCGTCTTCGTCCGTAAGGAAGCGATAGGGCCAGTAGCCGAGGGCCTTGGTGCCGATGCGAATGGTGCGCAGGCCAGGGAGGCGGGCGTTCAGGAGGGGCTGAATGTAGCGTCCAAGGCCGGCCGCACGCATGATCATCGGGTCGCCACCCGTGAACAGGACATCGGAGACCTCAGGATGGACGCGAAGGTACTGAATGAGCATCTCCGCCTCCTGCATGGCGAACTTGAGGTCGTTCATGCCGACGAACTGCGGCCAGCGGAAACAGAAGGTGCAGAAAGCGTGACAGGTCTGGCCGTTGCTGGGGAAGAAGAGGACGGTCTCGCGGTACTTGTGCTGCATGCCGTTGAGTTTGGCTCCGGCGAGCGTGGGAACGTTGTGGTCGAGCTGGCCAGCGGGATGGGGGTTGAGCTCGAGGCGAATGCGGTTGGCGGCCGAGTCGATCTCGGCCTTGGGTGCCTCGCGACGGAGGAGAGTGGCGATCTCATCGAAGTGGTGCGGAAGGAGCATCTCTCTTTGGGGGAAGTTGAGGACGAACATGGGATCGTTGGGGACGCAGTGCCAGTCGATGAGCTGCTCCACGACGTAGTTATTGGTCTTGAACGGCAGGACCTGGGCGACGACCTCAATGGCGAACTGTTCCTCCTGAGAGAGGCTCTGGACCTGCGGAAGCTCGCGGAAGTTGCTGAGGGTGTAGGCGCGGTACTTGGGAGGAGGTCCGGAGCGCTCCCCGCTTCGGAAGGAGTGGGCGTAGCCCCCATCCGCTTCCCGAAGCCTGTGCATCTCCCTGAGCTTTTTCACCTCGCCCGGCCTCAGGTCTATGTAGTTCTTGAGATCGGCGACGTCCCCGACGGCATCTCGCCATTTGCTGTGCCAGTGTTTCGTCATGGACGTCCCTCCTTTCTTTCGGGGAAGACAGCCCTGCTAGACGCGAAAAGAGACCCGAGGCATAGCCTCGGGTCTCTCGCTCCGGACTATCCTCTCCTTAGTGCCTACGAGGTTAGCTGACGGGTTCGGCGGAAGGAGATCGCCTACTCGCTTGCCGCGAGATTCACCCCAGTCGATCGGGTTCCCCGCCCCCGGCGAAAGCGCCGAGGTTCGGCCGTCACTATTCTTTTCTTAATTATACAACATGCAGGCCCAGCGGCCCGTCGGCGATGGAAATGACCTCCCCACCGACAGCGTCCGCGGGTAGAGACGCAGGTTGGCCCCCAATGTTACGCGGAGTGACAGGGTGTCTGTCAACCCCTGCGGACAGACTGCGCACGCTGCGAATTATGGAATTTCCGTCATGTGGGCAACGGGGCCGCATAACGCATGTTCATTTCAAGCGTTGTGATGTATGAAAGCATACACAGACGCCGAATTTCCGCAAGGAAGCGGGCGATCCAGTGTGACCGGTGAGTCTCGCGTAAGCGAGTAGGGCTAGCCTTTCAGCCCGAACCGCCGAGCTAAGCCCGCAGGCGGGGGAAAGGCCTCACAAGTGATCGTGGTGGGGTCTTTTTTGATGCCCACCCGTAGCGACAGGGAGGCCCGGGATGGTACAGGTGGCTTTGGGCATCAGGGACGGCGTAGGCCTGCAATCAAGACCCGCTGCAATCGAGGCCCCATCCGAGAAGCGCGCGCCCGAAGTACTAGTTGGGGGCTCCAACTCCGCCTTTCCCCTACCTCTTGACGGCTGCCTAGAGCGAGGGGCCGGTTGCCGCGTCTGGGACGAGAGCGGGCGCGAGTACGTAGACTTCCTGCTGGGCTCCGGCCCTCTCATCCTGGGCCACGCCCACCCACGAGTGTCTGCCGCTGTTGAGCAACAGTTGACCAAGGGTTCGACGTTCTGCGCGACCAGCCGGCCCGTGCTGGAACTGGCGGAGCGCGTGGCGGCCATCCCCGGCTGCGTGGAGATGATCCGGTTCGCCTCCACAGGGACCGAGGCGACGCTCCACGCTGTGCGATTGGCGCGGGCGCACACGGGACGAGACAAGGTGCTCGTGTTTGCGGGCTCCTACCACGGAAGCCACGAGGTGTCGCTCGTTGGCCACCGGGGAGCAGAAAGAGCGCGGGGCGGGGGCGTGCCACGCACCGTGATCGAGGATACAGCCGTGGCCCAGTTCAACGATATCGCCAGCGTGGAGGCGGCCTTTGCCCTCCGCGGGCCGTCTCTCGCGGCAGTCCTCGTGGAGCCGCAGCAACGCTCTCTCGACCCCATGCCGGGGTTCCTGGAGCGGTTGGCGGAGATGTGTCGGGCCGAGGGAGCAGCGCTGATCTTCGATGAGGTCATGACGGGCTTTCGCCTCGCCTTCGGGGGAGCGCAGGAGTACTACGGCGTGGAGCCCGACCTGGTGTGCTACGGCAAGATCCTGGGCGGAGGTTTTCCGCTATCGGCAATCGGAGGCCGGGCGGAAATCATGCGCCTTATGGACCCGGCGCGGGCATCGAGCTCGAGCTTCGTCCACGTGAGCGGGACGCTGAGCGGGAACCCGATCTCAGCGGTGGCGGGACTGGCAACGCTGGATGAACTGGAGCAACCAGGGACCTACGAACACCTCCACGCACTGGGGGAGCGGCTGCGAGCCGGTCTGTCAGGGGAACTCAGCAAGCGCGGGGTGGCGGGATCGGTGATGGGCAGCGGGCCGATCGCCGCAGTGGAGTTGTCAGACGTTGGCGAGCCCGGAACGGGGCGCGCCCTCAAGTCCGTCGTCAACCGCGAGTTGATCCGGCGGCAGGTCCTGGCCCAATTGCAGACGAGGTTCTACGTCTCCACCGCTCACAGCGAGGAAGACGTGGATTTCGCCGTCGCCGCGTTCGGCTCGGCGACAGCGGCGGCCATGG
>CAYFYG010000187.1:0-5042 GCA_964347225.1 uncultured Dehalococcoidia bacterium
CGCGGCTGGGCCGAGGAGCGGCTCCTGCGCTGGGGCGAGATCTGCGGCGGGCCCATCGCCGCCAACGCCGAGGTGATCGATCGCAACCCGCCGCAGCTTGAGCGCTACGACGCCTGGGGCGACGAGCTAAACCGCGTCGTCCATCACCCCGACGGCATCGAGAGCAGGCGATATGTCTGGGAAGAGGGCCCGCACGCCTTGAGGGCGCAAGGCAAAGAGGTGCCGCCCGTCCTGTTCTACGCCTTCAACTACCTCCTCAGCCAGTCGGACACCGGGATGGTCTGCGCCACCGGCATGACCGACGGTGTCATCGACCTCGTCGACCGTCACGGGCCGCCCGGCATCCGTGAGGAGCTGATGGCGCACCTCACGGCGCCGTCCTTCGATGACGGTTGGGACGGCGCCATGTTCATGACTGAGCTGCGCGGCGGCTCCGACCTCTCCACCACGGAGACGACGGCTCGGCAGAAGGACGAGAGGACCTGGCTGCTCAACGGCTCCAAGTGGTTCTGCTCCAACGTGGACGCCAAGAGCATCGCCACCCTGGCCCGGCCTGAGGGAGCCGACCCCGGCCTGCGTGGCCTCGCGCTCTTCGTGGTCCCGGTCACTCGGGCCGACGGCACCGCCAACGGCATCCGCATCAAGCGGATAAAGGACAAGCTGGGCACCCGCTCCGTCCCCACGGCTGAGGTTGACTTTGTGGACGCCGAGGCCTACATCCTCAGTGATCCCAAGAGCAGCACCTCGGAGTCGCGGGGCTTCAACCGGATGATGGCCATGGTCAACGGCTCGCGGTTGGGGGTGGCGACGATGGGGCTGGGCATCGCCCGGCGCTGCTTCCTGGAGGCCGCGATCTATGCCGCGCACCGCGAGGCCTTCGGACGCCGCCTGGACGAGCTGCCGCTGGTCGAAGAGACGTTGCTGCAGATGGCCGTGGAGGTGGAGGCGGGGGCCGCGATCATCTTCGAGGCGGCCGCCCAGGCCGGGCGCTCCGGCGACGAGGAGGCGCGGCGGCTGTACCGCATACTGGTGCCGCTGGCCAAGTTCCGCGCCGCGCGTCGTGGTCTGGAGGTGGCCAGCCAGGGGCTGGAGGTGCTGGGCGGCAACGGCTACATCGGGAACTGGCCCCTGGCGCGCCAGTTCCGCGACGCCCAGTGTCACACGATCTGGGAGGGCACGGAGAACATCATCTCCCTGGACGTCCTGCGCTCCATCGCCAAGGAACACGCCCATGACGCCCTCCTGGGGCGCGTGGACGAGGCGCTGGCTAAGGCCGAGCACGCGGCCCTCGCCCCCGTCCGCGGCGCGGTGGAGGGCGCCCGCAGCGAGGCGATCGAGGCGCTGGGAGTGATGGGCTCCCTGCCCCCGGACCTGCAGCTCTTGCACGCCCGCCGCCTTACCGGCCTCCTGGCGGATCTAACCCAGGCGGCGCTCCTCGTAGAGGAGGCGGCCGAGGAACTGGCGAAGGGCGGCTCCGCGCGGAAGGCGGCCGTGGCCCACCTGTTCGCGCGGGAGCACCTGGCGGAGCGGCGGCTGCGGGGCATCTCGGGAGACCGCTCGGTGCTGGAGCTGTTCGCGCCGGTCACCCGGCACGAGCCGCTGGAGCCGGAGGCCCTGGCGGCGGCGCAGTAGGGCGGCGCGCCTCTATCGCCCCTTGTACTCAGGCTTGCGCTTCTGGGCGAAGGCCGTGGGGCCCTCGAGGGCGTCCTCGGTGCGGAACGTCGCGGCGGAAAGCCGCGCCTCCAGCTTCAGCCCCTCCTCCAGGGTCATCTGACGCCCCTCGAGGACCGCCTGCTTGATGGCGCGCACGGCCAGCGGCCCGCACTCCAGGCTCTTGGCGGCGATCTCTTCCGCCGTGGGCATGAGCTGGTCGGCGGGGACGACGCGGGAGACGAGGCCGAAGTGGAGTGCGGTCTGGGCGTCGAAGCGGCCGCCGGTGAGCAGGACCTCCATGGCGAAGGCGAGGGGCACGGCCCGCGGCAGCCGCTGGGTGCCGCCGGCGCCGGGGATGATGGCGCGCGTCGGCTCCGGCAGCCCGAAAGTGGCGTGCTCGGCCGCGACGCGGATGTCGCAGCAGAGGGCTAGCTCCAGTCCCCCGGCGAGGCAGTAGCCGTTGATGGCGGCGATCATCGGCTTCCAGCACTGGAAGCCGCGGGTGATGCCACCGAAGGGGACGTCCATGCGGAGGCCCTGACCGCCGCCGGCGAAGGCCTCGGCCATGGCCCGCAGGTCGGCCCCGGCGGAGAAGGCGACGTCGCCGGCGCCGGTGAGGACGGCCACCCACAGCTCATCGTCCGCTTTGAAATCGTTGAAGGCGTCGAGGATCTCTTTGGAGGTGTCGCCGTCGACGGCGTTGCGGCGCTCGGGCCGGTTGAGGGTGACGTAGGCCAAGCGGCCCTTCTTCTCGTAGATGATGTTCTTGAAATCGGCCATGGTGTCCTCCTCGGGCGGGTGAATGTACGGTGCGCGGGTAAGTATAGCTATTGGGGCGGCGGCGGGCCACCGCGCCCAGCGGGTTAACGATTGGTGAACGCCGTAATAGGCCGCTCTAGTCGGCTGTTCTGGTGTTGGGGGAGATGTGATTCTCTCAGTTCACCAGTTGCGGGGCTGGTGAAAGCCCGCCTCAGGCGGGTAGGGGTGCGTGCACATCTCCCCCTAACACCAACACTTAACGAGGCATCGACCGGGTGCGGCGATGAGGCCCTCCGCCGAGGTGGAGGGCCTCGCGCCTGTCTGGGACCCGCGGCAGCGGAGCGTGCGCCGACGCCTTGCCGCCTGACCCGGTTGGGCACGCCATAGAACAATCAACGTTCTGGCATTGAATCCGCCGATTCGTGGCAGAATGTTCGGTACACCCCTTGACAAGATATGAGATAGGGTGATATAAGCATTACGCTTGTTTATGTCATGAGCCGCCGACCGAGACGAGGCGGTGGGGGAGGACTCAGTCTCGGAGGTGCGAAATCGGCGACGGCTCGTCGCCGGTTTTTGTTTGCGAGAGGGGGCGCTGAGAAGATCCTATCCTAGAGAAAAGTAGCCCCGCACGGCCGAAACCATGCGGGGCGGGCAGCAGGACGCCGCGTTACCAGAGCCCTCTGCCGTAACCGATTATAGAACAGGGTCGGTACCACGGCAACGGGACCGGCCCTGTTGGTCTCTCGGCCGTGCGGGGCGCTACCGGAAGGAGGCGGCGCCGTAGCACGGCCGATTGCTTCCAAGAGCAGGAAGAGGAACGAGAACAGGGACGCCAGGTAGAAGAAAGTGAGCGGTGGTGTTGGCCTGTAGCAGGACTGGTAAACGGGCGGAAGTGGCATGAGGTGGCTTGGACTTCGGTTGCTGCCTGCGCGTGAGGCGGCAGAAACGTCAGCGCAGAGGCCGAAGCGATCGGCCTTGAAGGGCAGGACGCAGCCGTTTCGAGGCAGCCTCCCTGCCGCGCTCGTGGAGAGCGTGCCAAGGCCCTCAAAAGCCTTCTTCGTGGCCGGCATAGTGACGGTTGTGCTGTCGGTTCTCATCGCCACGCCCTCCCTCTTGGCCTTCACCGCCCAGATCGTCAACCTGGAGGCCCACATAGTCCACCCGCCGACTGTCGACAAGAGCCGCGAGGGCCCGGACCCCATTCCGGTGGGCACGCCCCAGACCTGGACATTCACCATCACAGTAACCAACACCTCCGGCGTTCCCATGGAAAAGGTGGTGGTGGTCGACCGCTTCGGCGCCGAGCTTAACGGCGTGCCCCTGGACGACCTTCCCGTGGACGTCTCCATCGTCGACCACAGTCACGGCAAATCGGGGAAGGAGTCCTTCGAGACGCAAGTGCGCATCACCTGGTGCGTCACCCAGACTACGGTGGCTGCCTTCGGCGAGTGCAGCGGCCCGGACACTCCCCTACAGCCTGGAGAGCAAGCCTCTCTGAAGGTAGAGCTCAGCACCAAGATCAACCCATCCGGCAGGCAGGAGTACACGAGCTGCGGCACCTACGAGCAGAACTCCGGCGCCAGCGCCAAGTGGATCGTGGGCGCGACCGGCATGCAGGCCAGCTCATCCACAGGTCCCATAACCGTGGAGGTGGTCGGCAGCGGCGACGACTGCCCCGATGCCGCGCCAGCCAGCCAGGAGACGACGACATCACCCGCCGAAGGGACGGCCGAGCCCACGGCCACGCCGACGCCCACGCCCGCCCCTGCGCCGACGGCCGAGCCCACGCCGACGCCGACGCCCACGCCCGCCCCTGCGCCGACGCCCCCGCCGGCGTCCACGCCTACGCCCGCTCCCACACCCACGCCCGCGCCTGCGCCGACACCCACGCCCGAGCCCACGCCCACGCCCACGCCGGAGGGAGGACCCTAACGGATGAAGATCATGGGTAACCGGCAGCGACAGGCGATGCGCAGGGGCGCCACCGGCGCAGCCCTGCTCCTGTCGGGGTTGCTGGCCGTCGTGCTGCTCATCGTCGGCACCGGCTCCATCGTCATCAGCGCCCTCAACACCGGCGACCCCATCAACCTCGTTCAGGACGTCGACTTCGGCGTCGTCGTGCCGGGCGAGGACTACCCCGATGACTTCGATATCTGCATCAAGGACCCCCTGCCGGGCGACCACGCCGACTACACCCTGACCCTCAACCTAAAGGGTTCGCTGACCGACATGCGGCCCTTCCTGGTGGCGCGGGCGGACGACCCCACCGAGGTCGACCCCGTGGCGGACGGCCCCGCCGGCGACTACCAGGGGGAGGGCGACCTGGACTCGCCCGACGACGAATGCGATAGCTGGCGGGTGACCCTGACGGCGCCCCACTGCGAGGGCGCCCACAACCCGTTCACCGACCCGCAGGGCTCCGACGCGACCGTCCCCTGCGACGTGGAGAAGCCGACCCCGGACCCCCAGACGTGGAGCGAGGGCTCCGACCTGGGGGCCGAGATGGAGATAGACGTGAGCGTATCGCGACCGTAGCAGAGAACCGGTGAGGGCCCCACCCGCCGTCACGTCCTCTAGGGGAGGTAAGGGAAGGCGGCCCGGGCCCTCACCAATATCATATACCAACA
>CAYFYG010000188.1:0-6537 GCA_964347225.1 uncultured Dehalococcoidia bacterium
AGGCCTCACAGAGCGCCGATGGAGCCATCCCTCAGCGTCCGCGCCGTCCGCCCGCGGGCATTGTGCGCCTGGGCCGGGCGGGTGTCGACGGCGACGTGGGTCGACTAGTGTCACAGACTACTGCCAAGACAACAGCCCCCAGACCGGGTGAGGCGGGGGCTGTTGCGCCTTAGCGAGACCGGGTTCTTTGGTTGATGGTCGCCCAAGATCCCGTCCATCTGCTAATACGGTCTTGTCAGGAGCCCGGATGTCCTGTGTCGTCGAGCCGCCATTGTGCGCCTGGGCCGGCCGGTTGTCAACGGGCCGCGCTCGTGGCTCTGGCGGGTTTGGCGCTGTATAATCGGCGCCGAAAGGGGTAGGCTGAAGCCGGGTTGTCGTGCCCGGTCCGCCATGATCCGCATCCCCGTGCTGGAGTACCTGCGGCGCCGGCCTAAGCCGTAGGAGGCACCATATGAGAAGCCCGAAAGGGATGACCCCGGACGAGTGGCGCGATTACTTCAGAAGCCTCTTCCCTGAGGACTTCGATCCAGCGACATTTCCTGCCGGGACGGTTGCACGAGTACTCAACAAAGTCGCCAGCTTGAACCTGCCGTTAGAGCAGGCAGAGAACGAAACAAGACGCCGGCTTAAAGAGTTGGCGCAACAGCAGGGTGGAGAGAGTCCGTCGATGACGGCAACCTCGACGGTCAGTAGGCAGCGCGGTGAACTGCGGGTGGTACTGGAGAGGGAATCGTCCTACGCGCTGCTTTCGCGGGTCACCGTCCACGGCGACGATCTCTATTGCGGTATTCACACGAGCACGAAGGAGGAGCTACTTCGCTCCACGTACCACGCATCCGGCCAAGGGCACATATATGTTTTTGATGGCGCGAAGCGGGTACTCAACTCGCGCCGCGAGCGGCTCGGCGATTTCAAGGGGTGCGAAAGGCTATGGGCGATTGGCGATCCCGGCGACCTTGAGTGGAGCTACCAGCTCAAAGAGGGCTCCAATAGGACGAACTTCATTGTCAACATCGATAATCTACGCACACCCTGTACAGTCGATATCTGGATCATTGAGCGAGGAAGAGTGGACTTGCTCACTGACATCATCCTCCTCTACCAGGATCACTTCATGATGCGTTTCGTCGGCTTCAAGCTGATGGACTGGACCCATCCTCAAGTCTTCGCCGTCGCCTGGAAGCCTTCTGACGAAGCTATCAAGTCGCTCGAAGACTTTGCCAAAGAACGAGGGTGGCCACCTGGCGGCAAGATTGGTCCGATGGTGACGGGCCCGGGTCCACCGAAGGGGCCAATACACACAATCTCCCGTGATGAATAGTCCCAAAATGGCCGCGTGCCACTCGGCGTGAGGTCGAGGACTACATCGTCGGCGGGCTAGAGGACGATGAGGGAAAGCCTAAGTAGCGACGAGTTTGGCTGTCAAGTTGGCTGTCAAACGGGTGTCAGGGCGCCGCACTTGCGCCCGCAGGGGCCGATTTCAGATATAATCTCCCTGGTGCCCCGGTAGCTCAGTCGGATAGAGCAACGGTTTCCTAAACCGTGTGTCGCGGGTTCGAGTCCCGCCCGGGGCCCCAGTTCTTAGATACGAAAACGGCCCTGCCGCCGCCCACTTGTCGGCTCTGAGGGCCGTTCTGACGGCAACCCTGACGGCAACCCGAACGAAACTAGCGACTCAGGGCGGCCTCCAGTGCATCCGCCGCCTGCCTCTGCATGGTGGGCGTGACGTGGCTGTAGAGATCCAACGTCACGGCGATCTGACTGTGGCCTAGCGACCTGCCGGGTGAGGGTGAAGCGACCGCACATGAAATCAGTCTAGCAGGGGCGTGATAGAGCGGACAGCGAGGCGTCGCGCCTCTGGAACTAGCTGGACGGACGGCAAGCCGCGCCGGGATCTATCATCAGGCGACGGCTGTATGATGGGCAGGCTCACATTGTCCAGGGTGTGGGGAGGCTGCGAGACCCCGCCCGGCAGGCGCACACGTACTTGCTCCTTCGGGTAGTGTAATTCCGCGCAGAAAGTGCTAAATTGCTGCCGTGATGAAGAGAAGGGGCCGACCGCCGCACCCGGACATCTTCACCCCCCGTGAGTGGGAGGCGCTGGAGCTACTTCGCCAGGGCCTCACCAACGAGCAGATCGCCCAACAGCTGGGCATCAGCCTGAACGGTGCCAAGTACCACGTCTCCGAGATCCTGTCCAAGCTGGGCGTTGGCAGCCGTCAGGAAGCGGCAAACTGGCTGCCCTCGGCTGAGCGGCACTGGTGGGCGGCCAGCGTGGCCCCGCTGGGCTGGCTCGTCCACCGCCTTAGCCTGAGCGCGGCGATGAAGGCCGCCGGCGCCTCCGTCGTCGTCGCCACCGCAGGCGGGCTGGCGTTCCTTGGGTGGACCCTCGTGACGATTCCAAAGACCGATCTGGAAGCCGTTCCGACCGGTTTTTTCGGGTTCTCCAACCTAACGGTCGACGCCGACGGGGCCGTGTGGTGGGTCGGACCAGGTCTCAGCCGGTTCGATCCCGACTCCGGGGCGCTCCGCACTTTCACCCTAGCGGACGATCCTGCATTCGAGCACGTCTGGTCGATCGCGCCCGCTCGCGAAGGCGGAATCTGGATGCTCTCCCCGCCCAGCCGATCCGTCGTTCGCCGCTTCGACGGCGAGCAGTTCCAGGAGATCCTGGGCCCAGGATCGGTCTGCGAACTCGCGGTGGCCCCGGATGGCACCCTGTGGGGAGCCGGGTGCGGGGGAGGCGTGTTCCACTGGGACGGCGGCTCCTGGGTGCAGGCGGCTTCGGCCGGGGACACACCGCTTGGGGCCTGGAAGGGGCGGCAACCGGGCTTCCAGCACTTCCCCGGCACGATCGCCGTGGACACCGGCGGGCAAGTCTGGGTCGCGAACCACCAGTACGGCGCCGACTGGGAGTCGATCGGCTTCGGGGTCTCGCGCTTTGACGGGACGGCTTGGACGACCTGGACGGAACGCGAGGGCCTGCCATCCGACCTTGTCTCCACGATCGCCCCCGGGCCGGGCGGTGAGGTGTGGGTCGGGACGAGCGTCGGCGTCGCCCGGTTCCTCGATGGCGCATGGGTGGCGTATCCGGGCGCGGGGACCGAGGTCCCACACGACTCGATCGCGGTGACCGACCAGGGCGTGTGGGTCGCGGGTTGGACGGGCAACGCCGGCCGGATCGTCCGCTTCGACGGGGGCGCGTGGATCCCGCAAACGAGCGAGGACGGGCTCGGGCAACTCCGGGCACACCCCTCAGTCGCCGCCGGGGAGGAGGGCCCCGTGTGGGCGACGACCGACGTCGGCCTGTTCGTGTTCGACGGGACGCGGTGGAAGCGGGTTGTGCCCTCTGGGCAGCAGCCGATGCTCCTACCCAGCCTCGCGGCCGCGGGATCCGACGAGGTGTGGGCCACCGACGGAACCCATGTGTCGGACGACTCCTACCAGGGGCAGGAGGGCGAGGTTTGGCGCCTCAAGGGAGGCACCTGGACCTCCTTCGGTGAGGACGACGGCCTGCCCGGGGGATTGGTGTCCGAGATCGCGGTGGGCCCGGACGGCGTGCCGTGGGTGAGCACGAAGCAAGGGCTCGCGCGATTCGACGGGTCGGCTTGGCAGCAAGTCGACTTCGGCCAGCACCACGCGATCGCCTTCGGGCCGGACGGCCGCGTCTGGACGGCGAGCGGCTCCACCGTTCGTCCGGTCGGAGGGACGGCCGTCCCAGGACCGTCCCCCCTCCTCCACTACGTGACCCACTTCGGCGTTGGCCCTGGAGGCCAGGTCTGGGCGTCCTGCGAGCGTTTCTGGGGTGGGGAGGACTGCGGGCTCGCGCTCGCACATTTCGACGGCGAGGCCTGGGAGACCGTCGAACCGCCCAAGACGGCCGGGGCGCCTTTGGTCGGGCTACTGGACTTGGAGGTGACCTCGGAAGGCGACGTGTGGATCTCGGGCCCCGGCGCAGACGCGCTCGTCGTGATGCGCTATCGGGACGGCGAATGGACGGAGTTCCGTGAGGCCGACATGAGGCTCGGCTTCGATCCCCCCTCTGAGGCCGGGTGGTCGGGTGGCGGGCTCATGGACTCGAGGCCGGACGGAACACTCCTGCTGGTGACGGACGGTGGGCTGGCCGCGTTCCGCGACGGCTCGTGGAGCCCGGTCCTGGGCGGCACATTCCATGGGCTGTCCGTCGCGCCGGACGGCACCGTCTGGCTCCTGGGAGATGGTCTGTTCCGCCTGACGGACCTGAGCCCGCACCGGGTGGTCTTTCGGCCTGACTAGGAGGTGATCCAGGTGAAGCGTTTATTCGTCCTTCCAGTGGCGGTGGTTGTCGGCTTGACCTTGGCCGCCCTGCTTGCGGCAGCTTGTGGTGGGCCGCAATCCACCGCCACGCCTACGCCGGCCAGAATAAGGGCAAACCCTGAGCCGGGGGCCTCTTGGCTCTACGTTGCCCTTGGCGACTCCGTGCCATCGGGCTACGGCCTTGGACGTTCCTATGTCGACTACTACGCGGAATACATAGAGGCTGACCTGGGGGTGAACGTAACAGTTCACAACTGGGCGAAAGGTGGGGACACCACTGACGAATTGCTCCGCAAGATCGAGCAGAACCAGGCGCTTCGAGAGGACATTCGCACAGCGCAAGTGATCACCATCTGGATCGGCGGGAATGACATCCTCTGGGAGCCTTGCATCAAAGGCGACGCGGTCGACATGGAATGTCTCCGGACACCCGTCACCATTCTCGAACAGAACGTTGACGCCATCTTGGCACAGATCCTCTCCCTCACCAGCACCAGTCGCACGCTCATTCTCATTGCCGACATTGCCATCCCCAACTCCATGCTCGACGTTTGGCAAACGCGGGGTATTTTCGACGAGCTCAAGGGCCCAGCCTTTGAGGACTGGAGCAACTACATCGTGCAGGCCGCCACTAACCAGAACATCTCTGTAGTAGATTCATATAGGGCGGTCAACGGCCCCGACGGCGACCAAAGACTTTCGGACGAGTATCTCCAGGCCGATGGGATCCACCCGAGCGAGATTGGGCATAGGTTCCTAGCGGACCTGCATCGCCAAGTCGGATACGAATTCACCGTTCCATGACCAGGAGGTGATCCTGGTGACGCGTGAGTTCGTCCCAGAGGTAGGCGTGCTACCGTTACGCCGTCTCGTGGTGCTGCCGCGATTGTGCCCCTGGGCGGGGCGGGTGTCAACGGGGCGCTAGCCGCTCCGCAGCCTCACCACGTAAGCCACCCGCGCCCCACCTTTCTTTGACGGCCATAGGGTGCTGTGCTATCCTCCCGCCATATATACGTGAGTCCTAAGGAGGGCTACCATGGTCAGCCACGCCTCGTCTCCTCTGCGCCTGTATCTGCTCTTAACCCTAGCGCTTCTTGCTTCATTTGCGGCGGCCGCTCTCGTCTCCGGCCTGGTGACCGGGGGGAGGCCCCCGGGCGCCCAGGCCCACCCCATCAACAAGATCTACTGGATGGACAATGGCACCGACAAGATCCAGCGGGCCAACCTCGACGGCAGTGGCGTGGAAGACCTGGTCACCGGCCTCGGCCTTGCGGGCGTAGGAGACATCGCGCTGGATGTGGCCGGAGGGAAGATGTACTGGACAGACTCCGTCGCCAACAAGATCCAGCGGGCCAACCTGGATGGAAGCGGCGTGGAAGACCTGGTCACCGGACTGGGCGATCCCATCGGCATTGCGCTCGATGTGGCTGGCGGCAAGATGTACTGGGTAGACTACGTCGCCGACAAGATCCAGCGGGCGAACTTCGACGGCAGCGGCGTGGAAGACCTGGTCACTGGGCTCGCCAACCCCTGGCGCATCGCGCTGGACCTGACGGGCGGCAAGATGTATTGGACGGACACGGCTGCCAACAAGGTCCAGCGGGCCAACCTCGACGGCAGCGACGTCGAGGATCTGCTCACCGGGCTCGGCGGCCCCGCGGGCATCGCGCTAGATGCGGTCGGCGGGAAGATGTACTTTAAGGAGTCCGGGAAGATCTGGCGGGCCAACGTGGACGGCAGCGGCGTCGAGGAGCTGCGCACCGTCGGGGTATTACCTGCCGCCGATATAGCGCTGGACGTGGCCGGCGGCAAGATGTACTGGACGCAGCTCGACGACATCAAGCGGGCCAGCTTGGATGGCAGCGGCCCCGAAGATGCGGTCACCGGGCTCGGCAGCGTCTTCGCCATAGCGCTGGACGTTCCACCGCCACCTACGCCTACACCCACACCGACACCGGCTCCGACGCCGACGCCGACACCGAGTCCCGAGGCGACGCCAACTCCTACGCCCGAAGCTGCCGCCCCCGCTGAAGAGCTGCCAGGGACTGGTGGAGCGCCCTCTGACACTTCTGGCAGTGTCATGCCCTGGCTGGCTGCCGTCACTGGCGCTATGGCAGTGGTGACCGCTGGTGCCGTCTGGCTGGCGTACCAGAGGAGGCGCATCCGCTAGCTTCTCCGACTGACAATACGAGAGGGGATGGTGCTAAGCCATCCCCTCTCTTGTTACCGCCCGCCGCGATT
>CAYFYG010000189.1:0-10634 GCA_964347225.1 uncultured Dehalococcoidia bacterium
CGAACAGGATCTTGAATCCGCGAGGGCGCAGGATATCCGGATCAATCGCCGCCCGGCGGACGAGGAAGAATCCGCTTAGGGAGTCGCTCACGTTTCGAATGCGCCCTGGGAATAGAAGCCGGGCGGCGAAGGAGGAGATCCTGGATGCCGCGAGACGCATTGAACCCAGTCCCGGCGCCTCCCCCGACTCGGTGTATCGGCTCGCTACGACGATGTCGGCTCCTTCATCGCGGGCGATGTTGAGCAGTTTCGGAATCAGCTCAGGTGGGTGCTGGAGATCGGCGTCCATTACGCAGACCCAGTGGCCACCTGCGACACGTATCCCCTTCACCACCGCTCCCCCGAGGCCGTTGCCTCGCTGCTCAGGCGGTCGATGGATCAATGACACTGATAGCTGGCCACCTTGCGAGACGTCTCGGATAACCTCCGGCGTCTCGTCATCGCTATCGTCGACGAACAGGATTTCGGCCGAAATTCCGGTGGTGGCGCGTTGGATGCGCGCGGCCAGCTCTCGGACGTTTCCCGCTTCATTTCGTGTTGGTATGACAAGCGATATCGTCGGCACGGGTGGTTTCCCGCACCCGGCCTGTGGCCTGACGGTTGCTGGTCCGACTGAGCCGGCTCCGGACACAATGGACCTCGTGATTGTCATACCGGTTGCTGTCCTCGTCAGTGCTAGCCCGTAGCCACGTCTACTACGCCCTTGATCGGCTGTCAAGGGGGCCGACTCGGCGGCGCAGAAACCTCTGCACGTGAACGTACCCGGGGAGGCAGCCTGCCATGCTAGTAAAGAACCTCACCATGGGCTTCTTTGTCCGTATCCGTCGGTGGCCGGTATGTACACTCACGTGCAACAGAACCGCCATGTCAGCTGGCCTCCGTCTC
Organism: uncultured Dehalococcoidia bacterium; assembly: GCA_964347225.1. GTDB lineage: Bacteria > Chloroflexota > Dehalococcoidia > SM23-28-2 > RBG-16-64-32 > DAOUMF01. The sequence goes on from CAYFYG010000189.1 coordinate 886, forward strand.
GATCTCCGCGGGGGTACGCTCCTACGTCACTGCCTGTCCCTTGCCTTCGGACGGTACCTGCGTGCCCTTCGGCGACCGGGAACAAGCCGGCGTGTGTTCATTGAGAACTGCTTATGCAGATTCCGGGAGTTGCTGACGGCGAACAGTCTCTAGTTCCCTGGCATGAGCGTGTTTCTGCTTCTCCTCTTGGCGCCAGACCGGCGCGAGTAACGGTTGTCAGCTGCCCCTCGTCGTTTCTGACGGAGTCGTGTGATGGTTCTCCGAACCTCGACGCCTTGGCGCGGGCAACTGGTAGACTAGACTGCAGGCGCTCACCATGGATACGGAAGCGGCAGGGACTCCGCCCATCAGGATAAGCATCACGATACCGGCCAGCCCGATAGCGGTCATACTGGGGTTCGGCCTGCTGGTGCGGTTGATCGCCGCAGCGCTGCCCGGCTTTGGCATTGACCTGGGCACGTTCGAAGGTTGGAGCGTCCAGCTCGCCGAGCACGGGCCCTGGGAGTTCTATACACCTGAGCCCTTCCCCGATTGGGCGCCGGGCTACCTGTACGTGCTCTGGTTCTTTGGGGGCTTGGACAGCGTCTTCGACTTCAACGGCGATCAGTTCTGGTACCTCCTCAAGACGCCCTCGATAGCGGCGGACCTGGCCTCAGCCTACCTCCTGTACCGCATCCTCGAAGGACAGAAGGAGGCGATCCGGGCGGGGGCGGCGGCTCTCTACCTCCTCCATCCGGTCGTTCTCCTGGTGGGGCCGATATGGGGCCAGGTGGACAGCATTCTGGCCTTCTTCCTCCTCCTCACCGTCTACTACCTCGCTCAAGGCCGCGCGTTAGCAGCGGCTGTGGTGTACACCATCGGGTTTCTGGTGAAGCCGCAGTCCATCGCGGCGCTGCCCGTGTTCGTCTTCTGGGGGTTGAGAGACGAGGTCCGCCAGGTGTTGCCTACCTTATCGGATGTGACTGATCGCCTGAGCCGAGCTATCGCGCTCGGCAAGGGCCTTGCCGCCCGCGTCGGGCCTATCGTCGCGGCAGCGGCAGCGGCGGCGTTCGTCTTGGTCCTCCCGTTCTTTCCCTCGAACCCGTGGGGGATTTTTGATCAACTGATAGATGCCACGAATGTGGAGAACTACCGGGTCACGTCCTTCTACGCCTACAATTTCTGGAGCGTCGGCTTCTTGGGCTTGACCGAGTGGTTCACGCCCGATGACCTGACCTTCTTGGGGTTGGCCTACCGGTCGTGGGGCATGGTATTGTTCGCGGTCGCCAGCGTGAGCATCATCTGGAGCTTCCGCGATGCCAAGGGCCCGGGTCTCCTCGCACTGGCCACCGCGCTCTCCGTCCTGGCATTCTATCTCTTCATGACGCGCATGCACGAGCGCTACCTGTTCCCCTCCATCCTGCTCCTACTGACGGCAGGGACCGCTCTCAGAGCCAGATCCGTCTGGGCCGTGTTTGCAGTCTTAAGCGTGGTCCAGTTCTTCAATGTGTACTACGCGTACATCAACTTCACCTCCATGCCCTTCGAGGCCCAGGACAACTATCTGAAAGTGGGGCCGCTCTTCTCGTGGATCGTCGGTAACGAGCGGTGGTTTTCCCTCCTCGCTACCCTCGCGTTCCCTGTACTCCTCGTGACCGGCCGCCTGCTGGCGATGCGCGAAGAAATGGTGGAGGAGGGTGGCAAAGGGTGACCGAGCCCAAGGCGGGGCTCCTGAACGGCGGCACAATTGCCAGCTACGTTCATGGCACGCCCAGAGTCGTCAGGTTCGTGTCGGTGGGCGGCGTGGCCAGCCTGCTCCAGTTGCTCCTGCTCTACGTTATTCAGCTCACTGGCATATCCAAGCTGCTGGCCAACTTCTTCGCCTTTGAGATCTCGACCCAGGTCAACTTCACCCTTAGCTACTTCATAACGTGGTATGACCGCACACCGGAGAAGCCGACCGCCCGCTATGTGATCGAGCGATTGCTGGGGTTCAACGGCATGGCGGTGACGACCCTGATCATCAACATGTCCGTTTTCGCTCTGCTGCTTCTGTACGTCCACTTCATGATAGCGGGAGCTGTGGCCATCCTCGTTGCAGCTGCCACCAACTTCGTCATCAGTTCCCGTCTCATTTTCAGGCGGCGCAAGGGTTTCTCGCGGGGCACTGGAGGTCGCTGGCCGTTCTGGGCCGCCGACAAGCGCGGCGGCGAAGGGGGTCACTGACATTCGACAGCGGGCAAGGCTCTCTCAAGGGGAAGGTGGCCGCTTGTCGCGCACTTCCCTTAGCGCCTCGAGCCGGCGATGCTCTCGCGACCGCAATGGCAGGCCTGCGGCCGCTAGTGTTGAATGGGCGCGCTAGCCTCCGGGGTCTCGGCCGGTGGTTCGCTCGCATCTGGGGTCTCGGCCGAAGGCTCGCTCGCGGCTGGGGTCTCGGCCGGTCGCTCGCTGGCCTCGTCGCTCTCGTGGCCGCGGTGTCTCGCTGGGCTCTGCGCCGTTATCCCCAGGCGGGAGCCTATGCCCAGAATCTCGTCGAGTAGTTCTTGCACGCCGATGTCCTCCAGTTCAGCGGCGAGGGAGCTCTCCTGGATCTCGTTCCGGGCATCGCGGAAGATGTCGAGCAGTTCCGGGTCCAGCTCGTCGTTCTCGGTGGGAGAGCTGCCTTCGGCGGCGGCCGCCTCTTCCTTCGCGAGCTCCGCATCTGTTTCGGCCCCTATCTGAGCGAGGAGGTTGTCTTGAGGGCGTGGTGCCTCTTTTGGGGCGTCCGCAGCGGTCTCGGCTTCCTTCGCGTCTGATCCGGGCGTGTCGCTGGGCGCCGTGTCGGGTCCCGCTTCGCTCCCGGCATTGGGCACGGCTGTGGGAGCCGCGGGCTCGCCTTCGCTGTCCGCGTCGAGCATCCTTTCCTTGTCCTCTTGGTCGCTTTTCGGTTTGGCCCTCCCGCGAAACAGTCTCATCCGTATCACCTCCGGTTACTGGACGGGCTGTGACAGGGTGTCGGAGAACATGTTGGCGGCCATAGGCGGGACGGCGATCAGGACCACGCCGGTCGTGAACATCGTGAACGCCCCGAAGAAGGCCAGCTTGAAGTTGTGTCCTCCCGCCGCTGCTCTAGGGGCGAAGGCGTTGACCACTGTCAGAGCAATGATGACGGCGAGAACCATGATCTTGATGAAGCTCGTGTCGAAGTTCTGGAAGGCGAGGGCGTCGGGGATGCCGATGTCCTTCGGGTTGAGGGTGGTGGTGTTCTCCGCGTTGACCATGGCCTGGGCCTCCAGAAGCTTGCTGTTGAAGGCGGCGACCACCTCGCTGATGAAGACCAGTACGCCTATAAGGGCGATATGCATGGGGATGACGACGTAGTTGAAGGTGGAGGAGACGAGCTTCCGCTTGGCCCGCAGGAGGTAGACGCGCAGCGCCATGTCCCCGCAGAACCGGCCTACCTTGTCCGAGTCACCGCCCAAGTCATTGGCATCCCAGAAGGCGCGCACGACGCGGTGTACCAGCTCGCTGCCGGTCTCGGCCATGAAGCGGGCCCAGGCGCGGGTGGTATTGATGCCAGCGGACACGCGGGCGAGGAGGCGCTTGAGTTCCGGCTCTAGGGAGCCGATGGCCCGCTGGTCGATGTGCTTGAGGCTATCGATGACGGTTGCGCTGCGGGCGGCGGTCACGCTTCCAAGTGAACGCAGGAAGTCGGCGATGTCGCGATCGCGGTTGTCCACCTTGCGCTCCAGCAGGTGGGTGGCCACGCCCACAGGGAAAATCAAAATCGCAGCCACTATGAGGGAGAGGCCGAGGCTCTGTCCGAACAGGTAGACGAGGAGGGCCAGCAGGAGCGCGGCGGGGAAAAGGAGCCGGGCCAGGACGGCCATCATCCTCTGCTCGGGTGCTTTGTCGCGCAGCTTGTGGACTACGGGGTCAAAGGGGGCGATGCGGTAGATCAGCCAGGCCCCAAGGGCGGCCGTGACGATGACCACGCCCTCCACCATTAGGATGAAGGCGGAGCCCATATTGTAGATCATGTTGGAGATGAGGGCGACGAGGACGACCAGGTTGGCCGAGACCATGAGGGCGACGAAGGCGTCCGCCCACTTGCTGAGCGTCGCCAGGTCCCTCTCATAGGCGTTGGTGTAGTCCTCCATGGCGACGTGTGTTTCGCGCTCAAGGAAGGCGGCCTCCTCTTCGCCGGAGGCGAGGGAGTTACCGAGGCGGAGGAGGAAGTTGCGCATGACCTCGTCCTCGGCTGACTGGGCGACCACTTGGCAGGCCTTGGCGAAGTCGTAGCCCAGGCTCTGGACGAGGTCGGCCACCTGGGCGAAGTAGGGGGAAGGGCCGTAGCCGAGCTTGGCCCCCGCCTCGAACAGCTGCTCACGGCTGATCTTGGCGGTGGAGATGCAGGACAGGTAGGTGAGGACGGTGAGCAGGTCGTACTCGCTGGCGTCGGGATCGAACAGCCAGCCCCGCTTGGCGTTGGCCAAGCCGGGGTCCCTGCCGGCGGGAGGCGCTCCGCTAGAAGAGCCCTTGGCTCTTGGCTTTCGCCAGAACTGAATAAAGCTCATAGAAGTCCTTGACCCCCGAGCGGTGCAGTTTCTCCAGTATCTTGGCCCGTCGCTCCAGCTCCTGATAGATGATCCGACGTTTACTCTGCGGGATGCCACGTTTGGTGCAGATCTTGTTCTCCAATAGGTAGCTGTTCATGTAGCCGGTGAACTCGTGAGTATCGGTGACGGAGTCCCAGTGGAAGACTTCGGCGAAGGAGAAGGACTCTGTGACGGGGTCATAGCCGAACAGCTCGCTGACCGCCAGCATGCGCCTGCCGGTCTTGCCGTTGGGCAGCTTGACGGCGCTGCAGATGACCACCACGTTAAGGTTGTCGACATAACTCCGGGGCACATCGATGGGGCTGCCGGTAATCCTCTGAATGAGCTTCTCTACCGTCGCGGCGTGGAACGTGGCCATCACGGTGTGGCCGGTCTGCATCGCCTGGAAGGCGATGTTGCCCTCCTGCCCGCGGATCTCCCCGACGAGGATGGCGTTGGGCCTCTGCCGAAGGGCAGCCTTGAGGAGATCGAACATGCCGACGCTTGCCCCCTCTTCGGCTGCGCCACGGACCACCTCGCGCGTCCAGTTGGGGTGGGGGATCTGGAGTTCCGGCGTGTCCTCAATGGTTACTATCTTGGCGTCCGGTGTGAGGAAGATCGTGATGGCGTTGAGCAGCGTGGTCTTTCCGGAGGCCGTCTCCCCAGAGACGAACACATTCATCCCCTCCTCCAGAACGATGGAGAGGTACGCGGCCATGCGGTAGTCCATTCCCCCGCCTTCCAGGATGTCCAGCACGCTCATGGGGGTGGTGCTGAACTTACGGATGGTGAAGTTGCTGCCGCGCTTGGAGACCTCATTCCCATAGACGATGTTGATTCGGGAGCCGTCCGGCAGAGTGGCGTCCACGATGGGCCTGCGGTAGGTAACTGGCTTGTTGATGCGCTCCGAGATGCGGCGGAGGAAGGCGTCCAGGTCATCGAACTCGTCAAAGATGATGGCGGACTTGAGGGCCTTGAACACCTTGTGTTCCACGAAGATGCGGCCCAGGCCGCTACAGGTGATGTCCTCGATGTTGGTGTCTAGGATGAGCGGCTCCAGGATGCCCATGCCGACCTTGTCCCGCAGAAGGAGATAGCGGATGGCGGCCAGCTCCTCCTCTGTGAGCTTGATCTTGGGTCCCCCGAGAAGCGTAAGGAGGCTGCGTCTGCCGTTGGTCTTGGCCGGCTCGAACTTGGACGGGGGCGACTCCTGGACGCCGCCGTCCGGTTCGGGGGCGGTGTTCGCTTCGGCGTCGTCCGCTGCGCCCTTGGCGGCTTCGGCAGGGGATTGGGTCGAGAGGTGGACAGCTTTCCCCTTGCCGTTGCGCTGGCTGACGGCAGCTACCATGTCCAGCGCCTTCAGGAGCACCTCTCGCTGTTCGAGCAAAGATGCCGGCTGCCTGAGCTTGTGGACGACGTCCACTAACCCGTCCTCCACCTTGTCCATGAGAGTGGAATAGTCGCTGCCGATGATGGGCTCGACGGGTATGTAGTAGTTGCGGGGGTCCTGGGAGTCGGGAAAGATGTGGGCGAAAGTGGCGTTCCCCACGGGGTAGATGATGTTGGGCTGCTCGATGTCGCCCATCTTGCGGGAGAGCTTCTCGTGGTATTCCGGCAGGCCGAACTCGTCTGTGATCACGGTGTGGAGGTAGCGGAAGAGGTGGGGGTGCTGCTGGGCCTGCTCCTTCAGCTCCGACGATATGCCGAGGCAGACGGGGCAGTTGCTCTCGCTGTGCTCCTCGTCCGTCTGCTGGGGCTGGGCGAAGGGGGTACGGACGTGCGGCATGGCGCTATGCCTTTGTCCTGGAGATAGGGATGCTCTTCAGGCCCAGTCCAGGCTCAACGGCGAAGCTGACCGCATTATCCTTGGTCTTCACGGCGCCGCGGATCTTGGCGATCTCCAGGGTCCGCACCAGTTGCTTGCCCAGTTCCTCGATGCGCAGGCGGAGGTGGGCATCGCAGAGGGAACTGGCCCTGAGCCGAAGCGACTCGCTGATGGCGTAGGAGTGGAGGGTGACCATGATGGTGCGGCCCTGTTTGGCGAGCTCTTTGCAGGAGGCGAGGAAAGAGAGGACGAACCGCTCGTCAAACTGGAACAGCAGGGCGGTGATGGAGTCCACGATGAACAGCTCGCGGCCATCAGACTTGTCGATATGGCGGAGGAAGCGGTCGAGCAGCCTCTCCGCCTTCTCCTTGTCTACCCTCAGGTTGGCCTGATATGTGGCGAGTCGGCCCACTAGGTAATAGTCCGTGGTGGACATACCCAGGTTTCCCATCTGCTCTAGGAAGTCGCGGGTGTTGGTCTCGGAGAGGTACAGATTGGCCGTGAACCGTTCCTTCAGAGCGCCGAAGGTCAGCTGCTGCACGACGACGCTCTTACCGGCAGCGGGATCTCCTTCGATGAGGGTGAGGCTGCTGGGGGGCAGACCGTTTCCAAGCTTCTTGTCGATGTCCATCACGCCCACGGAGATGAGGCGTGGCTGCTCTTCCTCTTCCTCTTCCTCCTCAATGTGGGCAGCCTGCTGATCTTCCGTTTCCGGTTCCTGCTTGAGGGCCTCTGCGATGTCCGCGTCCATGTCTGAACCTTCTAGAAGTAGATGCTGTACGAGACGCCCGTTTCGGTGGCTATGACCAGCCAGCGGTCGGGGCCATCCTTTGTGGCGGGATTGAGGCGGATCTGGATGGTCATCTCCTCGCCGGCGTCGAGGATGCCGGGATTCCGGTAGTCGCCGGAGATGCCCGTGACGGTCCAGGTGTTGTCTTGGAGGGCGCCGTCCGTGTAGGGCAGCCACACGACGTAGCGCTGATCGTCGGTGCCCTCATAGTTGATGATCACGTCCATCAGCGATGGCTCGCGAACGGGGGTGCGGCCCTCGTTGCCCAACACCACGGTCACGTCCGTGCCGCCGCCCGTCACCTGTGTGGACACCACCGTCAGGTCCGTGCCCAGACGCTCCTCGGACAGGGCCTCGATGTCCCGCCAAGACTGATTGACCTTGTCCACGGAGCTGCTGGTCACGCCGGCCATCAGGACGCCGCCGATGATCAGAATGGCGGCGAGGACTAGAGCCGGGATCGTGTGTTCCATGCCGCCACCTACAGCGTGAACACCTTGCTGGCCGTGATGCCGTTGGGCAAGACGATGGTGCTGACGTAGTCCGTGTCAGCCTGAAGGGTGTAGGTCAGATAGACGGTGATGCGGAGCGTAGCGTAGGGGGCCCACTCGGTGTCATTCTCCAGGGTGTACTGCCAGCAGTTTTCGGTGCGCGGTGGCGGCGACGGGTTGGGGCACGTGTCCTCGGAATCGTAGCTGATGCGTTCGAAATCGTCCGTCTCGCCGAAGAAGACGTCGATCTTCTCCAGGGAGTGGATGTCGGAGGCGCCCACGTTCTTGGCCCATATCTGGACGAAGTCGTCGCTGACGACCCCGGAGGTCTCGACTATCTTGACGTCGCTGCGCAGGCGGGTACCCACGACGTCGCTGGCGGCGACGATGTCGCTGCTGGTGCGCTGGATGGTGGGGAGGATGGAGTTGATGACGACGACCGTGGCTACGATCGCCGCGATCATCAGCAGCATCGTGGTTATGACCTTGTCCACTCGCTACCTCCCGCGGGCCGCCTGTGAGCGCGCCTCAGGACGAGGCGAGTTTGTCCAGGTCCTGCAGCGCACCGAGCCAGGGCGGCTCCTCTCCTTCCGACGTGCGGATGAGCTCCTGTAAGTGAGTAAGGGCTTCGCTGATGTTGGGGGGTAGGTTGCCGCACAGACGGTGTATCGCAATGACGCGGTCCAACTGGTGCGGGCCGATCGCCTTCGTGACGTCGACGACCCAGGTGGCCAGGCCCAGGGCGCTGGTTGCCCCGGAGACAGAGGCGCGGTACATGGGCGGTATCTCCGCCAGCTCCAGGGGAGCATCCACCGGGGCCTCCGGTTCGGCCTTCGGGGCCTCTTTGGACTCCTTCCCCTTACCCTTGTCTTTCGGCTTTTCTTCCTCTTTTGGCTCTTCCTCTTGCGGCTTTTCCTCTTCCGCCTTTTCGCCGTCGGCCTTGGCTGCCTCATCGTCGGACTTGCCCGCCTCTTCTGCTGCCTTGGCCGCCTCGCGGCCTGCCGCCTCGGCGGCCATGGCTCGCGCTGTAGTGTTCAGGTCCATGCGAATGAAGGCGGATTCGTGCTCCTCTGCCAGCGGATTGTGCTTCTCCAGGATGACCTCCCGGATGTCCAGGAGCACGTTATGGATTTCGGCCTTCAGAACCTTGAGTTCGTCCTCCAGCTCCTTGACCCTGTTGTTGAGTTCCATGTGAACCCTCTCTTCTCTTATGGGAGCACCCCGGGAAGCAGCCGCGGGATGCGCACCTTTCCCACTTCAATATCGACGGGTTTGGTATGCCAATGTTACATGCGACAGCTCGGGTTTTCGGGATTGACCGGCGATTTGGGCTGTAACCGGTAACATCCCGACCCCGAACGGTCGCGCAAGCCAACAAACCGGCAATCTACGGAGCCCGCCCCCAGCCCGCTCCGCAGGCAGGCCGGGGGCGGGCTCCACCGCCGATGCCTCGTTGCGCAGGTCTGCAAGCCGCCCCGCGAGCGGGACGACGAAAGGGTCTAGTGTAGGTTCATCACCGTTTCGATGGACGGCGGCACGGTGCGGCTGACCAGGAGGGTACCGCCGGAGGGCGGGATCACCTCCAGGGTGAAGACCTCGTTTATGATGAGACTGCTGCCAGCTGGGAGGTTCACGGTGATCTCCGCCAACTCCCCCGGCTCCAGCAGCGTGTCGGGGACGCTTTCGGCCTGGATCCAGATAACGGCGAAGGTGAGGTCGGCCACCCGGGCCTGCTCGTCGATGTAGTTGATGGCGACGGTGTTGTTGTAGGCCGCGGGGTCCAGGTTCACGGGGAAGCCGCCGGCTGCGTTGGCCAGGTTGAACGTGACGATGTCCGCGCTGTCGATGATCCCGTTGGCGTCCGTGTCGCTGACGGTGACGGCGCCTCGGAGCTCCAGGTTGCCGCGGGCCTTCGCCAGGCCGGCGAAGACGGTCTCCTTGCCCCGCTCGGCGCTGTACAAGCCGGTGCTGAGGACGACGAAGGCGAACACGGAGGCGACGATGACGAAGGCGATGAGGATGATCGCCGTCTCCAGGCCCGTGATGCCTTCCTCTCTCTTGTGCAGGCTGCCAAACAGCCTTGTCAG
>CAYFYG010000190.1:0-2349 GCA_964347225.1 uncultured Dehalococcoidia bacterium
TGGCTCCTGGCCTCGCTGGGGAGGGCGCGCCAGGCCTGGGCATAGGCGTCCTCGGCGCTGTAGTAATCCCTCAGTTTCTCCTTCACTGTGTCCTTGTCGGGCCATTCAAGATAGTCCACAGCCGACACCATCCAGCGAGGCCCGATGTCGGGGCGTTCTGCACGGTCGCTGTTGGTGATGACCAGGCGAGGCGGGCAATGCTCAAGAGCAGTTCCGACGGCAAAATAGAACTCGGCTATCTCTCGCAGCTCGCGTTCGATGCGGTCGAGTACCTTCTTGGCGCTGGCGCAGGCGCGAGTCTGTTTGGCTGACATCTCGGGCTCCTGTTCAGGCGATGAGCCTGCTAGCCTCGGATCAGGTCTTGTCATCGGTAGGGCGAGACGACGTCGCTTCCGCCCGCGTCGCGAAGGGGATGCTCACGCCGCGTGGCAGTTAGGCGAAAAGAATGGCGGGAGTCCGCTGCCGGTCCGGGCAAGGCGGATCTCTGAGGGTTTAAAGGGCGGCAAGCGGGGCGCAAGCTACAATACCTCCCTAAGGAACTCGATCAGGGCGGCGTTGACCTCCGCGGGGCGCTCCTGCTGGGTCCAGTGGCCACAGGCGGGCAAAGTGACCACGTCTCGCAGGTTCAGCACGCTCGCCTTCATCGGGTCGACGCTGGAGAACGTGCGCACGAGGTCGCGATCGCCGGTGATGAAGAGGGCGGGCTGCTGTACCTGCGCGCCCGCGAGCTGGGGCAACTCCTCCCAATCGCGATCCATATTGCGGTAGCGGTTTAGGCCGCCGCGGAAGCCGGTGCGCTCGAACTCGGCGGTGAAGTAGTCGAGGTCGGTCTCAGCTAGCCACGAGGGCGGCCGCTCGGGGTCGGGCATGCCATCGAGGAGCTTGGCGTCTTTGGGCTTCTGCATGAGCCGGGTGTCCTGCGGGCCTTCGCCCGAGGCGTTGTAGAGTAGAATACGCATCGTCCTTCGCACGTCGGCCTCAAGCTCGGCCTCGGCGACCCCGGGCATCTGGAAGTAGAGGATGTAGAAGAAGTTGTCGGCGAACATCTGCTCCAGGAGCTGGGTGGGAGGCGCGGGACTGCGGGGGATGTAGGGCACGCTGAGAGCGACAACGGCAGGAAAGCGTTCCGGGTAGAGCAGGGCGCAGTGCCAGGCGATGGGCGCGCCCCAGTCGTGGCCGACGACGACCGCGGTCTTCTCGCCAAGCGCGTCCAACACGCCGACGGCGTCGGCAGCGTGGTTGCGCATGGTGTAGCTGTCGATCTCCGGCGGCGCATCCGTCTGACCGTAGCCCCGCACGTCCGGGGCGACGGCGTGGTAGCCGGCATCAGCGAGGGCGGGGAACTGGTGGCGCCAGGAGTACCAGAGCTCGGGGAAGCCGTGCAGGAGGAGGACGAGCGGCCCCTGGCCGGCCTCGGCGATGTGCATCTTGATGCCGTTGGCGTCGATGGTGCGATGAGTGATGTCCGACATGACGACTTCCTCGCTGCCTAGAGGCCTGACTCCCGCGCGCGCTTGGCTCCGCCAGCGACGCTTTGTCGTGCGTGGCGCCGCAACACAGGGCAACCGCCCCGTCTTCGTCTTAGGGTACCCAATTGGGGGCTCCACGGCGACTCGGTACTAGCCCACCCTACAGGGAGTCGTACAGGGCATCGATGAGGGGCGGCCAGCGCGGGTCGATGAGGTCTGGGGGCAGGAGCATCTTGTTCATGACGTAGCCGAAGCCGACCTTGGCGTCGGGGTCGGCGAAGCCGATCGAGCCGCCCATGCCGGGGTGCCCGAAGACGCGCTCGTTGGGGCCGAGCTGCATCTCGGGCATGGTGAGCATGAAGCCGAGGCCGATGCGCGTGGGCAACAGGAGCACGGCATCGGGGCCGTAGGACTGCTCGACGATCGCCCGGTCGATAGCGGGCTGGCTGAGGACGGGGACGTTGTCGAGTTCGCCGCCGCGGGCGAGGGCGCCGTAGACGCGGGCGAGGGCGCGGGCAGTGCCGTGGCCGTTGGCCGAGGGGATCTCGGCAGCCCGCCACTCGCGGGTGTTAGCGTGACCCGGATTCATCAGATCCGGCGACATGACGAACGCCTTGAACTGCATGGACCCCGGCTGGCTGAGGATTTCGACTATGGGGTTGCCCTGGCCGGGCGGGGGAATGGGGGCGGGGATCATGGGAGCCGTGCGCGCGTCGTGCTCCGCCGCGAGGCCGATGTGGAAGTCCAGCCCGAGTGGCTCCGCGACCTCCTCCCGGAAGTGGGCGCCGAGGCTCTTGCCGGTGATCCGTCGCACGACTTCCCCGACTAGCCAGCCGTACGTGAGAGCGTGGTACCCGTGCTTGGTGCCGGGCTCCCACCA
>CAYFYG010000191.1:0-2873 GCA_964347225.1 uncultured Dehalococcoidia bacterium
TCCATGAACAGGGAGCCCCAGAGCGCGTCATCCCCCAGCAGGCCGAACACGGCGCTCAGGATCATGCGGACGTTGTAGTCCATGGACTTGCTATAGTCCACGGCGCTGCGGAACGCATCCTGCTGGTGCGATATGCGCTCCTCCAGCATTGCCCAGAACAAGTCATCCTTGCTGTCGAAGTGGACATAGAACGCGCCCTTGGAGAAGCCGGCCTCTCGGACGATCTCGTCCAACGTCGCTCGCTCGAATCCGGAGCGGGCAAGGACGCGTGTGGCAGCCTCCAGCAGTCTTGCCCGTGTCTCCTGCCGTCGTCTTCGCTGCGGCGTGTGTTTCGGAGTTGCCACCATTTGCGGCGATTATAGCCGCGATGGGCCCATAGAGCCAGCTACAGGATCCATAGGCGGGCCATCATCTCAGCTCGGTCTCTAGGGTCCAGTCGTCGCGGCTGCTTGCCGGGAAGGACCGCCTCCAGGCCACGGGCGGCCACGGCTGCCAGGCGGGGGAACGAGCCCGTCAGCACCGTCAGGATCGCCGCAGCCAGTATGAAAGCGGTCGCTGCCAGTGCTATGATCAGCGCCGTCATCTCTTGTCTCCTCTCAGATTAACATACCGACCAGTCAGTATCTTACCACATACATAGACCCGCGTCAACGCATATTCGTTACAGCGGGATGGGGATAGTCACAGGCGTTCGCGCTACCCTGGAGGGGAGACGTGAAGCGCTGTCGCTTCTAGTCCTGTGGGCTGGCGGGTGTCCCGAAGCGCAGCCATAGCCGAAGAGCCGACTGGAGGTTGCGTAGCCCCTCCTGCTCGGGGAGCCCCTCTAGAAGACAGTGCTCGATGTGGTGGTCCATGATCAGGAGTCCCACTTGATCCAGGCTGCTGCGGGCCGCCATCAACTGCGTCAGCACGTCCTCGCACATCCGGTCCTCGGACACCATGCGGTGGATGCCGCGGATCTGACCCTCGATGCGACGCAACCGCGCCAGGAGGGCTTCCGAGTCGACCTTGGTTTCCTGCGCCATGGGCGTTCGTTCCTCCGTTGACATACCCCTATGGGGTATGCTACCATGCCCTCAGTGAATCGGTCAAGACGTGCGAATCGTATCGTTTCACAGGACCACAAGGAGGACGGGATGAGCAAGCCAACAGAAGTGACCGACGGCACCTTCGAGGCCGAGGTCCTGAAGGCCGACAAGCCGGTGCTCGTGGATTTCTGGGCCCCCTGGTGTGGCCCCTGCCGTATGGTCGCCCCCCTGGTGGAGGAGCTGTCCGAGGAGTACAGCGGCAAGGTGAAGTTCCTCAAGCTCAACACCGACGACAACGTGAATACCGCCGCTACCTATGGCATTCGCAGCATCCCCACCTTGCTCATGTTCAAGGGTGGCCAGCCCGTCGATCAGATCGTCGGCTTCCGCCCTAAGGGTGACCTCAAGAAAGTGATCGACAAGGCTCTCGCCTAGGGGATAGTGGACTGTGCCCCGGCGGGCATATGACATCGTAATCATCGGCGGCGGGCCTGCGGGCCTTGCCGCCGGTCTCTACGCGGCCCGCGCCCGCCGTAGGACGGTTCTTTTGGAGAAGGGCGTCATCGGCGGGCAGATCGCCCTCACGGAGCTCGTTGAGAACTATCCCGGCGTCCCCTCGGTCAACGGCTTCGATCTCGGCCAGACGATGCTCAAGCAGGCCGAGAGCTACGGCCTTGAGACCCAATCGCCTGCGGTGACGGCCCTGGAGCAGGAAGGGAAGCGCTGGCTGGTCCGCACCACCGACGACGAGTACGCCGCTAAGGCCGTCATCGTCGCGGCCGGTGCCGACTACAACAAGCTGGGAGTGCCGGGGGAGGAGCGTCTCACCGGCCGCGGCGTATCCTACTGCGCCACCTGCGATGCCGCCTTCTTCAAAGGACGGCATGTGGCCGTCGTCGGCGGTGGCGACGCCGCCATGGATGAAGGCCTATTCGCCGGCCGCTACGCCGACAAGGTCACCGTCATCCACCGGCGCGACCAACTCCGGGCCAGCGCCATCCTCCAGGAGCGGGCCCTTGCTAATCCCAAAATGGAGTTCGTTTGGAGCACCGTGGTCACGGAGATCCTGGGCGACGCAACCGTGACCGGGGTAGGGCTGCACAACCGCGAGACCGGCGAGGATAGCACCATGGACGTCGCTGCCGTGTTCATATTCATTGGTCAGCATCCTAACACGGACTTCCTCCGCGGCTTGGTCTCCATGGACGAGGGCGGGCATGTCCTGGTGAACCATTGGATGGAGACGGAGCTGCCCGGCCTTTACGCCGTCGGAGATGCTCGCCAGAACGCTGCCCGTCAGGTGGTGACCTCCGCCGGCGACGGCGCCACCGCCGCCATCGCTGCCGACCACTATCTGAGCGGCACCTTCCGCGCCCAATAAAGCGCTTCGGCAGCCCCCTCGGCCTCCAGCCCCGGCTCCCGAGGCTGTATACTGCCACTTGGAGCAGGAACAGGGATCCGCACGAGCAAGGGCGAGTCTGTTTCCTTGAATCCTGCGCAGTGAAGTGCGGGAGTGGAAGGGCTCCGGTGGGCCTCGCGGTCTTCAAAACCGTTGTGGGGCGGTGGACCCGTCCCGGGTGGGTTCGACTCCCATGCACTCCCGCCAATGCGAAATCCTCTTAAGCGGGGGCCCTGACCGGCACATTTGCGCCGCTTGTGCTACTTCCTGGAGGCCACGCTGTAGCGTTCCCCGGGTAACGGCCGCGCTCGACCCTGGCCCCGCCCACGTTGACATTGCTCCCAAATTCACGCACGATTGGGGTACTCCAAGACTGACGGGAATGGCGGAAGGGGAACGGTGCTCTGCCCATCGTGTAGCCACGAAAATCCGGATGACGCAAAGTT
>CAYFYG010000192.1:0-3392 GCA_964347225.1 uncultured Dehalococcoidia bacterium
GCCGACGCCGTTCTCGGCGCACCAGAGGGCGTAGTCGGCCATCCCGTCCGGCGTGACGTCGTAGATGACCTGGCCGCCTTCCATGCGAGGGATGCCGGCGTTGAACTTGGCGACCAGCACCGCTTCGGGCTGCGCCTGTGCTAAGGTCCGCATCACCACTTGGTAGCCATCCAGGCCCCGACCGCAGTTGGCGCCCAGGCTGAAGACTGCCATCTCCTGGGCGGCCTCCGCGAGTTGCGTCGGCGTCACACCCATCATCGTGCGCGGGGCTTCCGGCTTCCCGGAGTCGAAAGACATGGTGAGGATCACTGGCCGGTCGGAGACGCGGCGCAGGCCCTCCCCGGCGGCGCGCGCCTCTGCCAGGTCGCTCATAGTCTCCAGATGGAAAAGGTCCACGCCACCCTCGGCCAGGGCGGCGGCCTGCTCGGCGAAGGCATCGATCATCGTACGCTGCTCAACCTCACCCATGGCGAGAAGCTTGCCGCTGGGGCCGAGGACGCCGGCCACCAACACGTCGTCGCCAGCAGCTTCGCGGGCCAGGCGAGCGGCGATCAAGTTCACCTCCCGCGTGCGGTTCCCCAGCCCGTAGGCATCCAGTCGCAGTCGGTTGGCGTTAAACGTGTTGGTCTGAATGATCTGCGACCCGGCGTCAATGTACTCTCGGTGCATTTGCCGGATGGCCTCGGGCGACAGGAGGTTCAGCCACTCACTGGCGTCGCTCTGGGATCGGTCGACAGAGGGCAGACGGGCCGATAGGTACGTTCCCTTAGAGCCGTCGTAGAGGATCGGCCTGCGGAAGCGCTCGCGGCTGAGGGCCTCGCGCCTCGGCTTGCTCCCCCCGCTCATGCCGGGGCAGGCTCCGGGAAGGGGATGTGCTCGGCGAAGCGAGCGTGGAAGTCCTGTCGGAGCATGAGTTCCACGTGCCGGATGCGGCGGGCAAGCTCGCGGGTTTCCTCCAATCGTTCCTCCGAGGTGAGGGCTACCTTGGCCCCCATGCCAGCGACGTTACCTACGGGATGGATGTGGCCGACCATGGCCGGGGGTAGGATACCGAGAGTGATCAGGCTGTCGGGGCGGACGGAGCTGCCGAATGCCCCGGCCACGAACACCGCGTCCAGGTTCTCGGGTTCGGCTCCCGCCTCTTCCAGCAGCACCTCGACTCCCACCCGGACGGGCGCCTTGGCCAGCTGTACTTCCCGCACATCCCGCTGTGTGAGGGTCACCGGCGGGCTCGCACTGTTCTCGTACAGCAGGAAGCGTCGGCCCAAGTTGTCCGCGCGCAGTCGACGACGAAGGTCGGGTGGGAGGTCGGGGGCAAGATCAGTGGGCTCCCGCAGGCGTCCGCCCGCCGTCAGAATGCCTCGGCGCACCAGCAGAGCGATGGCGTCGACGAGGCCTGAGCCGCAGATCCCCCGCGGCTCTACGCCGCCTATGGTCTCGAGGGCCAGACGTCCGGCGTCTTCATCGACCCACTCTATGGCGCCGGGGAGGGCGGCCATCCCCGAAGAGATGTGCACCCCCTCAAAGGCGGGGCCGGCGGCGCAGGAAGCGCCCACAGCATCGCCTTCTGATAACAGTAGTATCTCGCCGTTAGTGCCCATGTCGATGAAAAGGAAAAGGCCTGAGCGCCTGGGCAGGCCTAGGGCCACCGCGCCGGCGACGGCGTCGGCGCCCAGGTGGCCTGCTACGGCGGGGAGCAAGATCAGTTCGGCAGCAGCCAGATGTCGGAAGCCAACCTCGCTGGCGGCGACAGCGGGTGCCTCGGTGAAGACGGGCTGGTAGGGCACCACCCCAAGGGGCCACGGGTCCACAGCGCACAGGAGGTGGAGCATGGTCGGGTTTCCCACGACGGTGATGCGCGAGAAGGAGGGCATCGGCGCGCCATGCTTGGCGCAGAGAGCCGCCAGCGCCTCGTCTACCGCCTCCACAAGGCAGCGGCGGGCCTCCAGCAGGTTGTCCTTCCTCTCGTGCGCATGGACGATGCGTGAGATGACGTCCGGCCCCAGCCGGCACTGTGGATTGACGAATGAGACCACGTCGACCTGGCGTGCGTGCCCCAGGTCGAGCAGGTAGCAGACCACAGTGGTGGTGCCTACGTCCACGGCGGCACCGTAGGTGTCGGCCTGTCCTGGCGAGATGTCGGGTGGCCCCTCGGCGAGGCCGTAGGCTTCGGTGAGGATGCGCAACTCTCCCTCAGCCCCGGTTGCGGGCAGGGCGATGACGCAGTCGTCCGTGAGGGTGGTCTGGCAAGCGAGGCGCCAGCCCTGGGCGATCGCTTCGTCGTCCAGGAGCAGCCTATCGTCAGCGCTGGCGGGGGGAGCACCGTCTAGGAAGCGGACGCGGCAGGTACCGCAGGTCGCGTTGCCACCGCACTCCGACTCCAGGGCGAGACCGGCCACGCGTACAGCCTCCATCACGGTCTTGCCACCCTCCACCTCGACCTCGGAGCCGAAGTCCGGGAGGGAGAGGCGAACGGTGTCTCGACGATGCTGATCTGACATGATAGAAGCGCACGGGGTTCCGCCCCCGAGCACTAAGTTCCTGCCACAACATAGGCTGTCAGAGGCGTCAGGGCAAGGCAGGCTCGACCCGTGGCGACGTGGCATCCCGTCCTGTCCTGACTGTTCTCCACTGGCCAGACGGTCGACGGCGGGGCATAATCAGCTTCAGAACGCGTGGCCCCGGAGGGAGCAGCGCGTCTCGGTCAGGGGAGAATCCCGAATGAGTGATGCTGTCATCCCGATCACCAGCGAGCCCAGGTACAGGGAGATCATCGCCCGCTGGGAGGCGTTCTGGTCTCTGGAGGACATCGGTCGGCCCCTGTGGATGATCCCCAGCTCCCCTGTCCTCTCCGCCGGTGCTACGGGCCGCATCTCCTGGCGGCCTTTGCTCCAGGATCGCGAGACGCAGCTCAACGCCCAGCTGGCGCTTCTCCAGTGGCGCCAGTCGGTGGAGGTGGGAGACGACTTCGTGCCACACCTCCAGGCTAATCAGGGGGTGACGGTCTTCGCCTCCGCCTTCGGCTGCGAGGTCCAGTATTTCGACCACACGTTGTCCTGGGCCCACCCCGTGATCCTGCCCGAAGACCCGCCGGAGAAGGTGTACGAGCTGCCCGTCCCCGCGGCCACCGACGGCCAGTTAGGCACGATACTGGAGTGGGGAGACTACTTTGTCGAGCGGACAGCGGGCCGCTACGCGCTAGGGTTGACAGACCTTCAGGGCCCTCTGGACAGCTCGTATCTGGTGTGGGAGCCGGCTGCCTTCATGGTGGCCATGCGCACCAACCCCAACGAAGTGCACCACCTGATGCGCGCGATGACGGACCTCATCATTCGCTTCGTGCGGGAGCAGCGCTCGCGGGTGCCCGAGTTCATGCCCTGTCACTACCCGCC
>CAYFYG010000193.1:0-3164 GCA_964347225.1 uncultured Dehalococcoidia bacterium
GGCCAGGTTCGGTCTATATTAGCGCCTGCGCCTCACGGCCACGGCCACAAGGGCGCCGCTCCCGGTGATGATTGCCAGCCCGGCGAGGCCCAGCACCAGCGAGAGGGCGCTCATGGAGCGCCCGTCGGGCGCGCCGCCGGTGGCCGGCAGCTCCTCCGGGGCTTGCTCCTCGCCCAGGGCGGTGGGCGTCACTGTGGGTACGGCTGTGGGTGTCGCTGTGGGCGTAGGTGTCGCTGTGGGCGTAGGTGTCGGAGTGGGCGTAGGCGTCGGCGTAGGTGTCGGCGTAGGTGTGGGCGTCGGCGTGGGCGTCGGTGTCGGCGTGGGTGTCGGTGTCGGCGTTGGCGTGGGTGTCGGTGTGGGCGTGGGCGTGGGCGTGGGCGTCGGAGTGGGAGTGGGTGTAGGCGTGGGAGTCGGCGTAGGTGTGGGCGTCGGGTCGTCGTCGTAGCAGAAGGAGATGTGGCTAACGCCGTTGTTTTCCGGCGTCGGCACGCCCAGATCCGTGTCGCCCATCGATTCGGCCGGAGGGTCGTAGCGGTAGAAGTACGAGCCTGCGCTCCCGCCCTTTACGAGGACGCCGTCGACACCGATGGTGTTCGAGACCCAGTCGAACGTGTCGCCGGTCAAGTTACTGATCGTTACGCTCAGGGTGCCGTCGCCATAGGTCCCATCGTTGAGGTCAGGGCCCTCCAGCTTGAGTTCGGTCCAGGACTGGCCAGCGCCTTCGAGTTCGGCGCACGTCTTGCCTGTGTTCGATGCGCCTGACAGGAACTCAGGTGTTACGCTCGCCGCTCGAACCTCACCGCCCCCGAGCAGACCGGGACCCATGGCTGCCAGCACCGCGCCAATGGCAATGCTGACGGCTAGAAACACGAAGATGCCGAGTGGAAGTCCCTGTTCCTCCCTCTTCATTTCTCCTCCCCCTGGAACTGATACGACTTAGCCCGGCGAGCCAGCCCCCGCGGCTGGCCGGTCGGCCGCCGGACTTAACGTAGCTGCACTATTCGAAAGTAACTTGAATCATAACACATGAATGCCCGGAAGTCCACCGGCGCAGCCGCACACCCTGTTGAACGCTGAAGAAAGCATGCAGCGCCGGCACGGAAAAGCCGGATATTCTCCGGTCGCGGCGGCGCGCGGCGGCGCGCTACTCGTCCTGGATATGGGCCTTGATCTCCTCCAGCAGCTCCGGTGTGACCTGGACGATGCCGTGTTCCTTGGCGTGCTCCTCGGCGTTGCGGAGCAGCTCCTCCTCGGTCTCCCCGCGGACGACGTGGGGGCAGCCGCTGGTGGGGTTCACCTTATTGCAGTCGATGATCTTTCCCATGGGGGGCCTCCCTGCGTTGTTGATAGATGTACTCTACAAGCTAGGGTATCCCAGCGCCAACGGGAGGTCAACTATGGAGGGTCGTCGGTCGCTGGCCGGAACCTCGGGTTTCGTCGATGGGAGGGAACCTTTCGCCTGCCTTGACGTTCTCACGGGCGGAAAGGAGGGGCCGGATGCAGGAAATAGGGTCACTCAATCTGCAGTCGGGATTTGTAATCGCCGCTATCATCGCCGCTGTGCTGGTGGCGAACCGCCTGGGGGGTGATGGCGCGCTGGCATTGAGGGTCGTCCAAGTGGCCGTCGGTCTGGCTCTGGTGCTGCTGGTCTTCAGCGCCACGGCGGCTTTTCACGAGCCCCCGGTGGCGCCCAGCCAGGACGTCTTCAGTGCGCAATTTGAAGCCGTGGACGGGCTTGAGGATGTGCAAGAGGAACTCGCCGCGTTCGCGGAGCAGTCGGCCCAACGGGACTCCGAGGTGGGAACGATTCATGTGGGTCTGGGAATCATCTTCGTGGCCGCGGGAGTCGCTCTCTTCCGCTGGCTGCGGGCGATCCCGCCTGGCTTCCTGCTGGGCGGTGTGCTTCTTCTGCTCCTGGGAGCCCCAGCGGGAGATGGTGGCCTCGGCGACCTGTTCGGCGGTCTTGAGGCCTTCTACGGCTCCCTATTTCCTGGTGGCGCTGGGGAGGCAGGTACGGCCCGCGATGTGGCCCGCTTTGTCGTGCTGCTCGCCGGTACGCTTGCGCTGCTCTGGGTAGCCTTGTGGCGCTGGGAGCTACTCCCAAGCCAAGACGAGCCGCCCGCCGCGCCGGCTGCGCCGGCCGGCCCGCCTGCGACCGAGCCAGGTGATACGCTAGGGCTGTAGCACCACCTTCCCGAAGTTGCGCCGCTCCCCCACGTAGCGATGGGCGGCGCCTGCCTCCGCCAGCGGGAAACTCCGGTCCACCACCGTCCGCAGCTTGCCCTGCTCGAACAGGCTGAGCAGTTCCTCCATGGCGGGGCCGGCTGCCCCGGCCGCGATCTCCGCCCCCAGGTAGAACCCGGACACCGACAGGTTCTTGAACATGAGCGCGCGGGGGTCTACGCTGTTGGCCTGGCCCGAGGAGTTGCCCACCACGCACAGCCGCCCGCCGCGGCCCATCGCCGCCAGCGACTTCTCGAACACCTGGCCGCCCACCGACTCCAGCACTACGTCTGCGCCGGCCGCCTCGGTGATGCGCGTCACCTCCTCTGCAAAGTCCTTGTCGCGGTAGTTGACGGCGTGGTCGGCGCCCAACTCCAGGCAGCGCGCGCCCTTCTCGTCGCTGCCGGCGGTGGTGATGACGCGGGCCCCGGCGAGCTTGGCGACCTGGATGGCGGCGACGCCAACGCCGGAGCCGCCGGCCTGGATCAGCGCCGTCTCGTTGGCCTGCAGCCGGCACAGCCTGTGCAGGGCGAACCAGGCCGTCAGGAAGACGACCGGTATGGTGCACCCCTCCTCGAAGCTCATGCCCTCGGGCATCCGGTACACGCCGGCCTCGTGGACCAACGCCTTCTCGGCGTAGCCGCCGTCGCCCATCTGGGCGATGACGCGGTCGCCCGGGGAGAGGCCCTGTACATCCTCGCCCAGGGCCTCGACGGTACCGGCGACCTCCCAGCCGGGGGTGAAAGGGAGGGCGGTGAGCCCGCCGCCGTAGGTGCCCTGGCGGCGGCCGAGGTCCCCGCGGTTGATGGAGGCGGCGGCGACCTTGATGACGACCCGCCGCGAGGCGGGCTGGGGGTCCGGCGCGTCCTCGTAGCGGAGAACGCTCTCGTCGCCGTACTCGTGTACACGGATCGCTTTCATGTGGCGGCTCCTTCCGGTTC
>CAYFYG010000194.1:0-6644 GCA_964347225.1 uncultured Dehalococcoidia bacterium
TCGATGGTGGTGCGGATGAGGTGAACGGCGTAGTCGACGGCGTCCTGGAGGGGCAGCGCCGCGAACAGCGGCAGCAACTTCTTCTCGATGAGCCGGTTTACGATGAGGGTGTCGCCGCCGCGCGAGATGCCGTACTGTACCTGGCCCTTGTCATTGGCGTTGAGCCGACGGACCCCCTCTTGTCTTGTAGTATGCCCCGCGTACACGAAGGGCACGCTGATTCGGTTCTCCTGTTGGTAGCCGGCCACGTAGAAGCCGACGGGAACGTTTGGATAGTTGGCCCGGAAGAATGAGAGGAACTTCTCGCTACAGGAGACGACATCGTCGTCCGGCGTGATCGCCTCTTCCTCGAAGCGGTGGACGTGGCTGTCCACGGGCTGGTTATTGATGACGCCGGCGTCGTAGACGCCGATTCCCACGCCGATGGTGGACAGGGCGACTACCTTGTAGGCGTTGTCGGAGAGGACGATCTGCTGCTGCACCTTGAGCTTCCGGCCGTCCTCCTCGCGCTCCTCGCTGCGCAGGACCGTCATGCGAGAGTCGGCGGCCATCACGATGCCGCTGGGCACATACACCGTCACTACGAGGGACATACGCCCCCTCCTTCCACTCGCTGCCCATTATGCACGATCGTTCCCGCTTTGAGCAGCCCGCAGGCAGCAACGGATCCCAGCCATCGGCTCGCTGCCCCAGTCGCATGGGTCAACGCGGTATAATGGTCTCGCCCGCCGCTGGGCGGGCCGGAAGCTAGATGTACATACCTCCCTTACCACCCCAGTTGGGCGTTCTCACCCAGGAGAATGGATTGAACCTGGGCGGGGGCGTGCTGGGGCTCAACGTTGCCCTCCTCGTCGTCTCCTTGCTCCTGTTCACCTTCTTCACCAGCATGGAGGCCGCCGTGCTGGCTGTCAGCCGAGTGCGGATGAAGCATCTGGCTGCCGAGGGCAACCGCGCCGCCCGCGCCATCGAGCGCATCTGGGAGCGGGAGGACCGCTTCTTCGCCTTCGTCATCCTCGGCCAGAACCTGTTCATCATCCTGGCCACCGCCCTGGCCACCGCCGTCGCCATCGACCTGGTGGGACGGGCCGGCTGGGGGATCGCCGCGGCCACCGTCCTCCTCACCCTCGGCGCGGTCATCTTCGGCGAGATGACCCCCAAGATCGTTGCCGTCCGCGCCGCCGAGCGCTACGCCCTGACGGTAGGGTGGGTCATCCGCGCCTCCATGCTGCTGCTCATGCCGCTCCTGGCAGTGATCGCCTTTGTGCCCGACCTCCTGTCGCGCCTCCTGCTGGGCAAGCGGCTAGGGAAGACGCCCACCGTCACCGAGGGTGAGCTGCGCATGCTCATCGACATCGGCGCAGCCGAAGGCGTAGTGCAGCGGGTGGAGGCGGAGCTGCTTGAGGGCGTATTTCACTTCGGCGACCGTCGCGTCAACGAGGTGATGACCCCCCGCACCGAGGTGGTGTGGCTGGAGAAGGGCATGACTATCGCCGACCTCTACGGCATCTTCTCAGAGCACCCCCATTCCCGCTTTCCGGTGTTTCAGGACAGCCCGGACAACGCCGTCGGCATCGTGGGCATCAAGGATGTCCTGCGCGGGGTCGCCCAGAAGGAACTCGATGAAGGTTCCTACGTCGAACTGGCGATGCGGCCGGCGATGTTCGTGCCCGAGACCAAGTTCGTGGGCACGCTGTTCTCCGAGATGCAGCAGTCCGGCCAGCAGATGGCCATCGTTGCCGATGAGTATGGCGGAACTGCGGGCGTCGTCACCCTGGAGATGCTCCTTGAGGAGATAGTGGGCTACGTCAGCGGCGAACTGCGCCGACACGAGGAGGAGGTGATCAGCCTGGACGAACGCACCTTCGACATCGACGCCGGGATGACCATCTCCGACGCCAACGAGGAGCTCCAACTTGACCTCCCGGAAGGGGAGTATGAGACGGTTGCTGGCTTCGTCCTTAGCCATCTGGGCCGCATCCCTCAGCAGGGTGAGCAGTTCGTCTATGATGGCCTGCGCATCGCCGTTACGGAGGTGCGGGCGCGTAAGGTGGAGCGTTTGACTGTCACCCGGCTTCAGGGCCTGTCCTGAGCATGACGAAGGAATGAAAGTCCAGCGCCTGCGCCTCACCTTCCAGCGCGGCGATGAAGCGAGCGAGCTGTCGCATCGCGAGATCATGCGCGCCCTGGAGCAGGCGATGCGGGAGGCAGACCTACCCCTCGCCTACTCGGAGGGACGCCGCCCCTCAGCTCAGATCTCCATAGGCGCGCCCCTTCCCCACGGTGCCACTTCCGCCTGTGAGCTCGCCGACATCTTCCTCAGCGAACGGATGGACCCGGCCCGCTTCGCGGCCGCGGTGAGGGATGTCCTGCCTCCGGGGCTGGAGGCGCTCTCCGCCCTGGAGCTGGGATTAGAGCAGCCTGCTCTCCAGACCCAACTCCGCTGGGCAGAGTACGAGGTTGACGTGCCCTGCGGTGGTCACTCGGTGGAGGACATCCGCCGCGCCATCGGCGACATGCTGGCGATGGGGTCGCTCCCCTGGGAGCACCGCAGGGAGACCAAGGTGCTCCGCTATGACCTGCGTCCCCTGGTGCTGGACCTGCACGTGGAGGCGGAAGGCGAAGAGACGTGTCAGCTGTGCATGCGCCTGCGCATCGACCAACAGCGGAGCGGTCGCGCCGACCAGGTGGTGGCCGCCCTCGGCCTGGAGCCGCCGCTGCGCGTTCACCGTCGCCGTCTGTACGTGAACGAGACTCCGCCCGCTGTCATCGCCTACCGGCGCTGGAGCGAGAGGGAGTAGGCACCTGCTACATCGCAGCTAGCGCCCTGCTCAAGGCCGCTTTCCTACCGACGTCAAGTCGACCCAGGGCCGGCGTTCCCGTATCCTTCTCTCAGTGCGTCTCTTTCTGGTCCGCCACGGTGAAACGGAGTCCAACCGGCTGAACCTTGCCTTGGGACGCGACGACGTCCCCCTCAACGAGCGGGGCTTGTGGCAGGCGCAACGGGTGGGGCGGGCACTGGAGCACGAACCGCTTGCCGCCGTCTACTCCAGCCCGTTGCGGCGGACACTGGACACGGCCAGCGCTGTCGCCAAGCCCCACGGCTTGGTGGTGCAGACCGAGCAGGGGCTCATCGAGATGGACATCGGAGAGGTGGACGGTCTCACCCTTGCCGAGGTCGGGTCGCGCTATCCGGATCTCTTGCAGGCGTGGGTCAGCGAGGACGGCCCGCGCCAGCCCATGCCGGGAGGAGAGTGCCTGGTGGACGTGCAGGAGCGCGCCTGGGGGACGGTGAAGGCGCTGGCGGCCCGCCACGCCGACGAGACGGTGGCGGCGGTCACTCACAACTTTGTCATTCTCTCGGTGCTGGTCCGCGCCCTGGGCATCGGGCTGGCCCAGTTCCGCCGCCTGCGTCACTCGGTGGGAGCGGTCTCCGTCGTGGACTTCCTGCCCGCTCGCGTTGTGCTGGTGCGAATGAATGACACCTGTCATCTTGAACATGGCTAACCCGCTGGCGCGCGCCGCGTTCTAACTATTGCCCAAGGGCAGCGACGGTGATAGGCTCGGACGAGGTATAGGGGCAGGTGCTTAGGCGTTTCCCTAGAATAACCGGCACTCGGATCGTGCTGGGGGTCACGGCCCTCATCGTGGGCTATTTCCTGGTGACCGGAGCCACCACCGCCCTCCGTGCCAGCCGTCTGAGCGAGCGGGAGGGCCGGCTAGAGGCCGAGATAGCGGGCCTCCAGCAGCGCTATGAGCGGCTGGAGGCCCTCCGTCAGTACCTGGCGTCCGACGAGTACGTTGAGGCGGTAGCCCGTGAGCAGTTGGGCCTCGTCAGGGAAGGCGAAACCAGCATCATCGTCATTTCCACCGCGCCATCGCCCACGCCCGATCCCGATCAGCCCGAGGAAGACGAGCTCTGGTGGCAGACCCTCATCCGCTGAGGTGAGGGAAAAGCGATACAATTACGGGGCGGCGACCGCGCATCGCCGTCCCGACTGCGTTATGCCACCAGCAGATGAGCGACAGCCCGCTGGCCCTCCTTGGGCCGCCACCGCCTTCACGAGGAGCGTAGAGAGGCGAGTCCTGCGCTTCGTCCGCCGCCGACGTGTTCTCACCCCCGGCGAGCGCGTCCTCGTCGCCGTCTCCGGCGGGCAGGACTCCATGGCGCTACTCCTGATCCTTGCCCGCCTGGCAGCGGAGCTGGACATCCAGGTGACCGTGGCCCACTTTGACCACATGCTGCGCTCGCCCCAGGAGGCGCGCGATGACGAGGCGGCCGTCCGTGGCCTCGCCGTCGGCCTGGACCTGTCGTTCGTGACCGGATCGGGCGACGTAGCTGCTCGCGCCCGCCAGCGGCGGGAATCGGTCGAGGAGGCGGCGCGCCATCTGCGCTTCGACTTCCTGGGCCGGGAGGCCAGGCGGATGAAGGCGAACGTGGTGGCCGTGGGCCACACCAGAGATGACCGGGCCGAGACGGTCCTGCTCCACCTGCTGCGCGGCAGCGGCCCGGACGGCCTCATCGGCCTGCGGCCGCGCTCGCCCTGGCCCCTGGGCCGCGGGCCCTCCCTGGCCAGACCTCTGTTAGAGAGCAGCCGCGCGGAGACCCTCCGCTACTGCCGTCAGACGGGCCTCACCGTGCGCGAAGACCCAACCAACCTGCTTCTGCAGGCCACCCGCAACCGGCTGCGGCACGAGGTCGTACCTGTGCTGCGACGACTCAACCCTAGGCTGGACGAAGCCCTTTCTCGCCTGGGCGAAGCCACCGCCGACGCCGTTGACTATATTGAAGCCGCTGCTGATACCGAGTGGCAGTCGCAGGCTTCGCTTGAGGACGGTGAGGTCGTCTTCCCCCGCCGGGCCTTCGCTTCCTTGCCGCCCGCCCTGAGGGCGCGTCTCCTGCGCCGCGCCGTAGACCGTCTGGCGGGCGTACCAGCGGGCCTGGAGGCCGTCCACGTCGCCGCCGTGGAGGAGGTGCTCGCCAAGCGCCGCGGCAGCGTCTCTCTGCCTCACGGCATGACGGCCTTGGTCGCCATGCGAGACGTGCGGATCGGGCGGTCTAGCGACATGCCCTCGCCGACCATCATGGAGACGTGTCTGGCGGTCCCGGGCCGTACCGAGCTGCCGGGATGGAGCGCCGTGGCAGAGATCGTGCGGCCGCCGCCATCGCAACCCCGCCCTCGCAATCGGTTCGAGGCTTGGCTCGACGCGGACGCCGTAGGGCCGCAGATCGTCGTCCGCTCCCGGCGGCCCGGCGACCGCGTTCGCCCGCTAGGCCTGGGCGGCGAGAAGAAGCTACAAGACCTCCTCGTGGATGCCAGAGTGCCGCGGGAGGATCGTGACACCATTCCAATTGTGTGTGCCCCTTGGGGCATCGCCTGGGTAGTGGGCCAGCGCCTGGACGAGCGGGCGGCACTCAGGGAGAGTTCCCGTTCCGCCCTGCGACTGCGATTCCGGCGGACCAGCCAGAATCGTTGACGGTTGGGGCTACTTCGTGGTATAAAGGCTCAGGAACCAACAGTTCTTTAATAGCGCCAACGGATTGCCCGCGTGCGATCAGAGAGTTGACAGGCGCGGGCAGCTTGCTTATGCTGTGCGTTCGGCGCTCGTACCTTAACAACTGCATAGCGGATGGAAGTGCGAGGCAACCAGTCTATAGATAGGCTGGGACAAACGCGAATCTTTTTGATGAGGGTTTGATCCTGGCTCAGGACGAACGCTGGCGGCGCGCCTTACGCATGCAAGTCGTACGCCGGGCTTCGGCCCGGAGTGGCAGACGGCTGAGTAACGCGTAGGCAACCTGTCCCACAGTGGGGGATAACCCGTCGAAAGACGTGCTAATACCTCATTCGCTCCTGGGGTGAAACTCCTCTGGAGGAAAGCCGCAAGGCGCTGAGGGAGGGGCCTGCGTCCTATCAGGTAGTTGGTGAGGTGATGGCTCACCAAGCCGACGACGGGTAGTTGGTCTGAGAGGACGATCAGCCAGACGGGGACTGAGACACGGCCCCGACTCCTACGGGAGGCAGCAGCGAGGAATCTTGGGCAATGGGCGAAAGCCTGACCCAGCGACGCCGCGTGGGGGAAGAAGGCCTTCGGGTCGTAAACCCCTTTTGCCAGGGAAGAAGCTCTGACGGTACCTGGCGAATAAGCCACGGCTAACTACGTGCCAGCAGCCGCGGTAATACGTAGGTGGCAAGCGTTGTCCGGATTTACTGGGCGTAAAGAGCGTGTAGGCGGTCCGTTGAGTCCGGTGTGAAATCTCCCGGCTTAACCGGGAGGGGTCATCGGATACTGGCGGACTAGAGGGGGGTAGAGGAAGGTGGAATTCCCGGTGTAGCGGTGAAATGCGTAGATATCGGGAGGAACACCAGTGGCGAAGGCGGCCTTCTGGGCCCACCCTGACGCTGAGGCGCGAAAGCGTGGGGAGCAAACCGGATTAGATACCCGGGTAGTCCACGCCCTAAACGTTGGACACTAGGTGTGGGGGGTGTCGACCCCCTCTGTGCCGTAGCTAACGCATTAAGTGTCCCGCCTGGGGAGTACGGCCGCAAGGCTAAAACTCAAAGGAATTGACGGGGGCCCGCACAAGCGGCGGAGCGTGTGGTTTAATTCGATGCAACGCGAAGAACCTTACCAGGGCTTGACAT
>CAYFYG010000195.1:0-2502 GCA_964347225.1 uncultured Dehalococcoidia bacterium
ATCAGCATCGGCGGCGACGCCATCATCGGCTCCACCTACGCCGAGCTGATGCCGCTGTACGAGGCCGACCCACAGACGAAGGCCATCGTCGTCTACTCGGAGCCGGGCGGGCCGATGGAGGCGCAGTTGGCCGCGTACGTGGTCGAGAGCGGCTCCCGCCTGCCCATCATCGCCTTCATGGCGGGCCGGTTCATGGACGCCATGCCGGGCATGAGGTTCGGTCACGCAGGCACCATCGTCGAGGGCAAGCAGGACACCGCGGCCGAGAAGGTCCGCCGGCTGACCGAGGCCGGCATCTCCGTGGCCGAGGAGATATCCGATATCCCCAAGCTGGTGAAGCAGCGACTGGAGGAGGCCGCCTGATGCCTTCCATGTTCATCCGAGTAGAGGTCGAGCCCGCGGCGGCGGCGGACGCTGAGCTGGCCAAGAAGCTGGCCGAGGTCTGCCCGGTAGACATCTTTGAGCTGGACGGCGAGGGCAAGGCCCGCGTGGTGGAGGAGAACGAGGACGAGTGCGTGCTCTGCGACCTCTGCGTGCAGGCGGCCCCGCCCGGTCAGGTGCGCGTGGTCAAGCTGTACGAGAGCTAGATCGCCGGTGACCTCAGGGCCGCGATCCCCGGCGCGAGGCCGCAGCTAGAACAGACGGCAAGCGCTCCTGGCGTTATCGCCGCCGCGGCATCAGCACGGTGTAGTCCAGGTCCAGCACCACGTTCTGGTGGTACCCCTCGCGGCCGCTCTTTGGGTCCTTCACCTTGATCTCGATCGCTTCCTCGCTCGGGTCCTGGTTCTTCACGGCCACCAGTCGCAGCCGGAGGGCGCCCGCGTCGTCCCGGCCGAGATCGATCTTCTCGATCACGTCCGTCATCGCGAACAGCGTGTCGCCAGCGACCGTGGGGTTGCTGTGCGTCCCTCCGTTGAAGCCCAGGACGCGGATGACATTCTCCAGCCCGTCGAACGAGAGCGAGTGCGCCAGCGAGATGATGTGCCCGCCGTAGATGATCCGCGTCCCCAGCCGCGACTTCTTCTGGAGCATCTCGTTGAAGTGCACGCGAGCGGTGTTCTGGTACAGGCGCGTGGCCGACTGGTGCTCCGCGTCCTCGATCGTCATCCCCTGCGGGTGCAGAATCCGCTCGCCCGGCTCGTAGTCTCCCCACAGGGCCTCGCTGCCGGTTAGCACGGGATCGAAGCGCGACAGGTCCAGGTCGGGCGGCACGAACAGGTCGTCGACGCTGACCTGGGACGGCAGCTTGGGGGCGTCGGAGGCGCCGCTGTTCGTCTCAGGGTCACGCTTGTTCACCATCGCCCAGCGGTAGAACTGGAGCACCGTCTCGTCCCGCTGGTTGTAGCCGCGGGTGTGCACCCAGACGATGCCGACGTCGCCCCTCGACGTCTCCCGGCGGCCGATCACCTCCGTCTCGGCGCGCAGCGTATCGCCGACATAGACCGGAGCGAGGAACCGCACGTCGGCGTAGCCCAGGTTAGCCGGCGAGTTCAGCGACACGTCCGGGACGGCCCGCCCGAACACTATGTGGAACACGAGCAGGTCGTGCGCGACTTCCCGCTCGAACCCGAGCGAGCGCGCGAACTCCCTGCCGCAGTGCAGCGGCCTGCGATCGCCGGTGAGCGCTATGTACAGCGACAGGTCGCCCTCGGTCACGGTACGAGGGATGGCGTGGTGGAAGACCTGCCCCACGGAGAAGTCCTCGAAGAAGTTCCCGGCGCGCGTCTTAGTGGTCATGACGTCACAGTTCTCCCTCCTGGGTGGCCAGCGGAATTGTAACTCAGCGCGTCCTGTCGGAGAAGTGCCGCCCTAGGGGTCATCCTGGTTTCGGGACGAGGCCAGCCACTCCTTCTCCTCGGCCGTCAGCTCCAGCGAGGCGAGCAGCTCCGGCCGCCGTCGCGCCGTCAGTAGAAGGTTCTGCCGCCGACGCCACCTCGCCACCTCCTGATGGTTGCCGGACAGCAACATGTCCGGCACCGACCAGTCGCGGAACTGGGGCGGACGAGTGTAGTGAGGCGCCTCCAGCAGCCCCTCGGCGAACGACTCCTCCGCCGCCGACTGGGGCGAGCCGATGGCCCCGGGGGCTTGGCGCACCACCGCGTCCACCAGCACCATCGCCGCCAGCTCCCCGCCCGACAGCACGTAATCGCCGATGCTGATCTCGTCCGTTGCCAGGTGCTCGTGCACGCGGGCGTCGAACCCCTCATAGTGGCCGCACAGCAGAACCAACCGCTCCTTGGCCACGAGCTCCATGACGACCTCGTGGGTAAGCCGCCGACCGATGGGCGTGAGCAGGATGACCGGCTCGCGTTGCGGCGCCAGGTCCAGGACCGACTCCGTAGCGGCAAAGACAACGTCCGGCTTCATCACCATGCCCGGCCCGCCCCCGTAGGGATAGTCGTCCACCGTCTTGTGACGGTCCTTGGCCCAGCGCCGGATGTCGTGCAGGTGGATGGACACCAGGCCACTATCCACCGCCCGCTTGACGATGGACTCGTCGAA
>CAYFYG010000196.1:0-22291 GCA_964347225.1 uncultured Dehalococcoidia bacterium
GCGGATTCTTCCCAGGCGGCCGACGCCCGTGGATGAGAAGCTGGGAACGATGGACTGAGGAACTTCAGCGCTCACTTCGGTGCGCGCTGGAGAGAATAGGAGATGCTGCCCCATGCGCATGAAAGTGTCCATTGCCGGTGCTGGGCAAACGGGCGGTACTATGGCCCGCGGCCTGGCGGCGAAGGGCTACGCCGACATCGTCCTCATGGACGTTATCGAGGGCTTCCCGCAGGGAAAGGCCCTCGACATCACCCAGGCTGGCCCCTTGCTGGGCTTCGACAGCAAGGTCGTTGGCACGAACGACTGGGAGGAGACAGCCGGCTCCGACATCGTCATCATTACGTCCGGTAAGCCCAGGGGGCCCGGCATGAGCCGTGACGACCTGGTCACCGCCAACACCGAGATCGTCAAGAGCGTGACGGAGCAGGCAGTCAAGCACTCCCCGAACTGCATCATCATCGTGTTCGCCAACCCGCTGGACGCCATGTGCTATGTGGCCCTGAAGGCGAGCGGCTTCCCCAGAGAGCGCGTCTTCGGCCAGTCGGGCATGCTGGACACCGCCCGCTTCCGCGCCTTCCTCGCCATGGAGCTCAACGTCTCAGTAGAGGACGTGCAGGCCTACGTCCTGGGCGGCCATGGCGACGACATGGTGCCCCTGGTCCGTTACACCACGGTGGGCGGTATCCCCATCAGCGAACTCGTGCCGCCTGAGCGCGTCGAGGCCATCGTGCAGCGCACCCGCAAGGGTGGCGGCGAGATCGTCAGCCTGCTCAAGACGGGCAGCGCTTACTATGCCCCTGCGGCCGGGACCTTGGAGATGGTCGAGTCAGTCCTCCTGGACCGCAAGCGTATCCTTCCCTGCGCCACCTACCTCGAGGGTGAGTACGGGGTCAAGGGCATCTACATGGGGGTGCCGGTGAAGCTGGGCTCAAAGGGAGTGGAGCAGGTCATCGAGATTAAACTCACTGACGAGGAGCGTGCCATGTTCGACAAGTCGGCGAACTCGGTGCGCGAGGTCACAAAGATAACGGGTCTGTAGGCCGCGTCACGAGTGAAGGCGACTGATACCGGGTCGAGCTATTAGGTGCGGCCCCTAGAAGGGACCGGTATCAGCGAATGAGATCGCGGAGACGGTGGCCAGCCTGGTGACGATCTAGCGGGCATGGGAGCCGACGAGAATTGAGGTGACATGCGGGATATCGAGTGTCAGACAATTAAGGAGACGGTAGTCCGGTTGTGCCAGGAGGCGACCGCCCTCCTGCCCGATGATGTCTTGGGGGCTCTGAAGCGCGCCCGCGAGAAGGAGGAATCGCCTCTGGCCCAGAAGGTCCTGGACCAGATCTTGCGCAACGCCGAACTGGCGAAAGAGGAGTTCCTGCCGCTGTGTCAAGACACCGGGACCACCGTCATCTTCTTGGAGGTGGGCCAGGACGCCCACATCGTTGGAGGCGATCTGAATGAATGCCTCAGTCAGGGCGTGAGCGAGGGCTATGTCGAGGGCAATCTGCGAAAGTCCATGGTGGAGCGGCCCTTCTCCGCCCGAGTCAACACCAAAGATAACACGCCTCCCGTCGTCCACACGGAGATCGTCCCTGGCGACCATCTTCGTATCATGGTCATGCCCAAGGGCGGCGGCTGCGAGAACATGGCCCGCCTGGCGATGATGCTTCCCGGCGCCGGCAAGGCCGGCGTCACGGAGTTCGTCCTCAAGGCTGTGGAGGAGGCCGGCGGCAACCCCTGCCCGCCCGTCATCGTCGGCGTTGGCATCGGCGGCACCGCCGAGCACTGTGCGTTGCTGGCCAAGCACGCTCTTACCCGCAAGCTGGGCGAGCCCAACCCGGACGCGGAGCTGGCGGAGTTCGAGGCGGAGCTGCTGGCGAAGGTGAACGCCCTGGGCCTAGGTCCCCAGGCCGTCGGCGGTCGCACTACCGCTCTGGCCGTGCACATCGAGACCTACCCAGCGCACATCACAGCCCTGCCTGTGGCCGTCAGCCTCCAGTGTCACTCGGCCCGTCTCAAGGAGGCGGTGCTGTGACCGTCGGGATCGCCGGCGACGCAGGGAAGGAGTAACAGATGGCCGAACACCGCATCCAGTTGCCGCTCACGGAAGAGGCGATCGAGAAGCTGCACGCGGGCGACTACGTCTACCTGACCGGCGCGATCTACACCGGTCGCGACTCGGCCCATCGTCGCATGACGGAGGCGCTCTCCAATGGCGAATCGCTTCCCCTGGACGTTCGCGGCCAGGTGATCTACTACGTCGGCCCTACTCCGGCGAAGCCTGGAGCGGTCATCGGCTCCGCCGGGCCCACCACCTCCATTCGTATGGACCCGTACACGCCAGCTATGCTGGAAGCCGGCCTCAAGGGCATCATCGGCAAAGGGGGCCGTGGCCCCAAGGTCCGGGAGGCGCTGCAGAAGCACCGGGCCGTTTACTTCATTTCCGTTGGGGGCGCCGGCGCCCTGCTCTCCAAGCAGATCCGCAGCGTCGAGGTCGTCGCGTACGAGGACCTGGGCACGGAGGCGATGCGGCGGTTGGAGGTGGAGGACTTCCCCGTCGTGGTCTGCAACGACATCCACGGCGGCGACCTGCTGGAGCAGGGTAAGGCTCAGTGGCGGCAGCCGGAGTTACTGAAGCGGTAGATTTGAGCGCACCGGGGTCAAAAGGTCGCCCATGCCGAAGGCGAAGCCCTGGAGCGATGAGGAGATAGCCGACCGGGCCGTACGTCGCGAATGTGCTGCGGCGCATCCGTCGGCCTGTCCCGAGCGTCGGGTCGGCCCGGCACGACGGTAACGTTTCGCTGGCTCCGGCGTTTCCTGTTAACGAGCTAGCATGCATGCGCTGAGAGTTCTGGGGGCCGTGTTTTCGAGATCGCACGTCGCCGCGGCGGTCCTGCTGGCGCTGGCGGCGCTGCTAGCCGCGTGCCAGAAAGGCGACTCCGAGCCGCCGCTGCCCCCGCTCACCCCCTTTGACCCTGTCCTCACGGAGCGGTTGCATGACATACGCGACCGCGCCGTCGAGGTGCGGGGCCTCATGCCTTACGAGGGGATCGACGAGGGGTGGTTCGACAAGGAAACGCTCCGGGCCTACAACGAAATGGATGAGGACGTGGCGCGGGAGGAGCTGGGAGCGCAGTTGGAGGCCTGGAACATCGCCTGGCGCCTTCTCCACCTCATGGGCCCTGACGACGACCTCCTGGACGCCTCTACCGAGGCCGCGGGCTTGGTCGTCGGCCGCTACTACTACTCACAGGAGAAGCTGGCCCTGATCTTCAGCGGCGATGAGATCACGCCGCAGGATGAACTCGTCCTCGTCCACGAATACGTACACAGCTTTCAGGACGGCCGCTGGGAGCTCGAGGAGTTGGACAAGCTGATAGCCGAGGATGACGATGAGAACTCCAGCTCCGAGTTCGCCACTACCGTGGACTGCTTGGTCGAAGGGGATGCCACGCTGGCCGAGATCCTCTACGCCCGGGAGGTCTATGGGCCGGACTGGCATGACCAGATTTACGGCGAGGAACCCGAAGACCCTGAGCCCGAGCCCGAGGAGGAGCTGCCGCCCGCTCTGGAACGCTACTTCTACTTCAACTATAAGGAGTGCGTCCTCTTTGTGGATGCCATCTATGATTGGGGTGGCTGGGAGGCCGTCAACGAGCTCTATGACGATATGCCCCGTTCCACGGAAGCGATCCTCCACCCGGACCGCTACCTCACCGATAAGGATATCGGCTCGATCGTGCCCCTGCCGGAGCTCCACGAAGAACTGGAGGGCTGGGATCGGCTCTCCCTGGCGCCCTTCGGGGAGTTCGACGTCTACAACTATCTGCTGACGATCCTGGAGGACGAGGCGGCCGCCGCGGCCGCCTCCACGGGCTGGGACGGCGGCCGCTCAGCCGTCTACACGAAGGAGGATGACGAGGGCGACCAGAAGGTGCTCGTCCATGTGGGTTTGGCCTTCGATACGGAGGCCGACCGCGACGAGTTCCTGCGCGCCTTCGAGGATGTGGTGGCCAAGATAGCGGTCTCTCAGGAGAGCGGCGACGCTGGGCTGAGGTGGGGGGAGGAGTCCGCCTTCGGGCGGGCCTGGTGGGACGTGGAGCGGTTTCAGCGCTTCGACCTGCTGGTCGGGAACGATGAGGGGGCGGTCAACGCTGCTGCGGCCGCGGCCGGCGCCTCAGGTTCCTAGAAGGCCCGGTATCCCCGGGAGCGCTCTAGCCGGCCGGCCCTCGTCGGCCGCGAGCGTTACTTGCCGAACAGCTTGCGGAGGATCCAGCGGATGGGATCGTAGAAGAGGTCAGCCACTCTCTCCTTGACAGGGATGATGGCGTTGTCGGTGATGTGGATCTCTTCCGGGCAGACCTCCGTGCAGCACTTCGTGATGTTGCAGTAGCCGACGCCGGCCATGTCACGGATGAGCTGGCGGTGCTTTTCGGTGTTGAGCGAGTGCATGTCCAGCTCAGCGAGGCGCATGAGGAACCGCGGGCCGAAGAAGCTCGCCTTGTTGTCGGGATGGTCGCGGATGACGTGGCAGACGTTCTGGCAGAGGAAGCACTCGATGCACTTGCGGAACTCCTGGCCGCGCTCGACGTCCTCCTGCATCACCCGGTAGGTGCCATCGGGGTCCGGTGGAGGCATCCTGACGAGGGGGATCTTCTTCGCCACCTCGAAGTTGAAGGACACGTCCGTGGTCAGGTCCTTGATCAGGGGGAACGTCTTCATCGGGGCGACGCTTATCGGCTCCCCGGGTTGGAAGGTGCTCATCCGCGTCATGCACATCAGGGAGGGTTTGCCGTCGAGTTCAGCGCTGCAGGAGCCGCACTTGCCCGCCTTGCAGTTCCACCGAACGGCAAGGTCGTTCGCCTGGGTCGCCTGGATCTTGTGAATCACATCCAGAACGACGTTCCCTTCGTCCACCTCCACCCGATAATCGACGAATGTGCCGCCATCGGCATCGCCTCGGAACACGCGCATCGTCACCTCAGGCACTGGCAGCCGCCTCCTCCATCACCTGGCGCAGCTCCTCCGGCATCTCGGGGAGGGGCTCCTGCGACACCTGTGGCTGCCCGTCGGGCCCCATGCGGATGACGACGTTCACCTTGCCGAACTCCGCGTCGGTCTGCGGGTAGTCATCACGGGTCTGAGCGCCCCGACTCTCCTTGCGCTCCAGCGCCGCCATCGCTGTCGCCTCGGAGACGGTCAGGAGCGATCGGAGGTCCATCGCCAGGTGCCAGCCCGGGTTGTATTGCTTATTGCCCTCGACGCTAGTGTGCTGCGCCCGCTTTTTGTAGGACTGGATCTTCTCAAGCGCCTCCTCCAGTTCGGAGCCGGCGCGGATAATGCCAACCAGGTTCTGCATATTGTCCTGGAGCTCCTGCTGGAGGCCATATGGATTCTCCTGGCCGCTACGCTCGAAGTGGGCCAGCATGTCTGCGGCGCACTCATCGGCCTCGGCTTGGTTGACAGAGGGCAGGCTGGTGAGGCCTTTGGCGTATTCGGCGGCCCCCTTGCCGGCGCGCTGGCCGAACACCACCAGATCCGACAGGGAGTTGCCGCCGAGCCGGTTGGCGCCGTGGAGTCCGGCGGCGCACTCGCCAGCCGCGAACAGGCCGGGCACAGTGGCTGCCTGAGTCTCCGGGTCCACGCGGATGCCGCCCATGACGTAGTGACACGTTGGGCCGACCTCCATGGGGGTCGTGGTTATGTCGACATCGGCTAGCTTCTTGAACTGGTGGTACATGCTTGGCAGAGTACGCCTTATGTCGTCAGCGGGGCGACGGGTGGCGATATCCAGGAAGACACCGCCGTGAGGGCTACCCCGTCCCGCTTTGACCTCAGCGTTGATCGCCCGTGCCACCTCGTCACGGGGCAGCAGGTCCGGCGTGCGGCGGTTATTGACCTTGTCTGTGAACCACCGGTCCGCCTCCTCCTCCGTGTCGGCGGTCTCGGCCCTGAAGAACTCCGAAATGTAGTTGAACATGAAGCGCTGCCCTTCGGAGTTCTTGAGGACACCGCCGTCTCCGCGCACGCCCTCCGTGACCAGGATGCCGCGCACGCTGGGCGGCCAGACCATGCCTGTGGGGTGGAACTGGACGAACTCCATGTCGATCAGGTCGGCCCCTGCCCAGTAGGCCAGGGAGTGGCCGTCGCCGGTGTACTCCCAGGAGTTGGACGTGACCTTCCACGCTTTCCCGATCCCGCCCGTGGCCAACACCACCGCCTTCGTGTTGAACAGAATGAGGTCGCCGCTCTCGCGCCAGTAGCCGAGGGCACCGGCCATGCGGTCGCCGTCTTTGAGCAGGCGCGAGATAGTGCACTCCATGAACACGTCTATCCCCTGGTGCACGGCGTGCTGCTGCAGGGTGCGGATCATCTCCAGGCCCGTGCGGTCACCGACATGGGCGAGGCGGTCGTAGCGGTGGCCGCCGAAGGGGCGCTGAGAGATGCGCCCGTCCTTGGTGCGGTCGAAGAGGGCGCCCCAGGCTTCCAGTTCCAGCACTCGCGTCGGGGCCTCCTGAGCGTGGATCTGGGCCATCCTCCAGTTGTTGAGCATCTTGCCGCCGCGCATCGTGTCGCGGAAGTGCACCTTCCAGTTGTCTTCCGGATAGAGGTTGCCCAGGGCGGCGGCGATACCGCCCTCGGCCATCACTGTATGGGCTTTACCCAGCAGCGACTTGCAGACAAGGGCTGTGCGGGCCCCCATGGCGGATGCCTCAATGGCGGTGCGCAGACCAGCGCCACCCGCACCGATCACGAGGACGTCATATTCGTGCGTTTCGTACTCAGGCACCGATGCTCCTTCTCGTCAGAAGCTACTCCAAGTGTTGGGGTCCGTGATGTGGCCGTTGGCCACCAGACGGATGTAGATGTCCGTTACGAAGATGCTGACCAGGCTCGACCACGCCCACACGGCGTGGTTGACGTTCAGGCGCGAGACCCAACTCCAGGCCTTCTTCTGCATCTGGTTCCGCCAGGAGCAGCTGAAGCAGTCCAGACGGCCTCCGATCAGGTGACGCAGCGCATGGCAGGAGAACAGGTAGAGCGATAGCAGTATCGAGTCAACGATGAGGATAAGGGAACCAAGCCCTATCCCCCAGCCGTCGTCGGGATCGTGGAAGCTCTTGATGGCTGTGGCCCACTGGAACCAGATCAGGATCAGCGCGACGTACATGAAGTAGCGATGTGCATTCTGAACAATCAGGGGGAAGCGCGACTCTCCCGAATACAGTCTCCTGGCATCGCCGACGGCGCAGGCCGGCGGGGTCGTGAAATATGTCCGGTAGTAGGCGAGCCGGAAGTAGTAGCAAGTGAGGCGGAATCCGGCTGGCCCCCAGAGGATTACGAAGGCCGGCGACAAGAACCACGGATCAAACGGCTCCTCCAGCCGCTCGATGAACATGAACGGCCCAGACTCGAAGACAGGCGATAGATAGGGACCTATCTTGAAGTCCCAGTCGTCCAGGAAGGCGGATGCCGCGAGATAGCCGAAGAAGAGGGTAAGTCCAAGGAAGAGCAGGGCCGGCTCCACCCACCAGCGGTCTCTGCGAAGGGTTTCCAGAAAGCCAAGCCGGTGTGGTGGGCCGATCGCCTGCGCTTGTGCCATCAATACCTCCGGAGGGAGGTGGCCCACAAACCGACGCTCATTCTAGCAAGCGCATGACCTTCATTCAATAGTGAGGTCGCGGATTCTTTCCCACGTCCACGTCAAACCTATGATGCTCTTGCCGTCCCGTATCTCCCCCTGGTGCACGAGCCGCAGTGCCTCCGTTAAGGGAAGCCGGACGATCGCGATGTCCTCGTCCGGCTCCGGCCGCGCCTGCACGGGCCGGAGCTGGGTGGCCAGGAACACGTGCGCGAACTCGCTACAGAATCCCGGCGACATGTAAAAGCCGCCCAGCCGCTCCAGACGGTCGGCCCGCTGGCCGCACTCCTCGCCCAGTTCCCGCTGTGCCGCCTCCTCGATGCTCTCACCGGCGTCGACGCCCCCGGCTGGCACCTCCAGCAGTGTTTGGGCGGCGGGGAGACGGTACTGCCGGACGAGGAGCACATCCTTCCCTTGAAGAAGCGGCACCACCGCCACGACGTCGCCGTGCTCCACAACCTCTCGGGTAGTCTTCCAACCTCCCGCCAGTTGGACGGTGTCCAGCCGCAGGTTCACGACCCGCCCCTCATACAGGCGGCGGCTCTCCAGGACTCGCTCCGGCGATGGCTCCGACAGTTCGCGCGGCTCCAAGGCAGGCCGTCAGCCCAACTTGGCTTCGCCGCCTCCCTCCTCGAACAGCTCCGGGAAGTCAGCGGGGTTCATCCCCCGCAGCCATTCCAGCCGCTCGGCGAGGAGGCGATAGTAGTCTGATGGCTCGGACAGCCGCAGGAAGCGCGCCACGTGAGGGCTGCGACAGACGGAGACCGCGTCCCCACTCCCCAGCTCCCGGTTCACCTGTCCGTCGATGCTGACGGTAGCGTCTTCTTCCGTGCTCACCACGAGGTCCACAATCGCATCGCGGGGCAGCACCAGGGCCCGCGCTGGGGCCAGGTGAGGCGCCACCGGCGTTAGCACCATGTTCCGAGACTCCGGATGGAGGATGGGGCCGCGCGCGGACAAGGAGTAGCCGGTGCTGCCGGTGGCCGTGGCCACGATGAGCGCGTCGCTGCGGTACAGGGCAAGGCGGTGGTTGTCCACGGACACATCGAGGTAGACTGGCCGCCCCGCTATGGAGCGACCGACCACCACATCGTTGAGGGCCTGGAACGTCTGGCCCCAGGCCGGAACGCGGGCCTGGAGCATCGCTCGCTCCTCCACCCGCCCCCCGCCCTTCAGCACCTCGGGCAGCCTGTTCATGAGTTCTTTCGGACCGATCTCGGCCAGGAAGCCGAGCCGCCCCATGTTTACTCCCAGGATGGGGACCGCGTGAGGCACGACCGCGCGCCCCGCCCACAGCATGGAGCCGTCTCCGCCCAGACATACGATGAGATCCGTTCCTTCGATCTTCTTCTGGGTGGCATGGTCATCCAAGTTAGACGTCTGCCAGACCTCGTCCACCTCCCCGCTGAGGGCAGCGTGCAGGCTCTCCAGCAGCTTCTTGGAGCCGCGCCAGCGGGGGGCGATGAAGATGCCGACCTTCCTCACGTGGAGCTCTCCCTCAGATGAAAGAAGAACTCACGGTTGCCGGCTGGGCCCAGCAGCGGCGATGCAGTCAGGCCCAGGACCCGCAGGCCGTTCTTCACGCACCAGGCAGCGAACCGGCCGATAAGCCGGGCATGCACCTGGGGGTCGCGGATGACGCCGCCCTTGCGCACTTCCCGCCGAGCGGCCTCGAACTGGGGCTTGAGCAGCGCCACAATATTTCCTCCGGGTTGGAGGAGGAGACGTCTGGTCGCCGGCAGGACCTGGCGCAGGGAGATGAAGGCCACGTCCACGGTCACTAGGTCAACGGGCTCAGGGAGCCCTTCTAGATAGCGAGCGTTGACATTCTCCATCACCACCACCCGCGGGTCGTGGCGCAAGCGCATGTCCAGTTGGCCCCGTCCCACATCGATGGCGTAGATGCGGGAGGCTCCGTGCTGGAGGAGGCAGTCGGTGAAGCCCCCAGTGGATGCGCCAATATCGGCGGCCACGGCACCGGCGACGTCGATCGCGAAAACGTCCAGGGCGTGCTCCAGCTTTTCGCCGCCGCGGCTGGCGAATCGCGGCCCCGCCAGGAGGCGCAAGCTAGCGTACTCATCCACGAGGCTTGCCGGCTTCACCGCCGGCCGCTCGTCGACGAGTACGGAGCCGGCCATGACGGCTACCCGTGCCCTCTCACGGCTGTCGACGAGGCCACGCTCCAGCATTAGCAGGTCTAACCTCCGCTTGCCCATCTCGCATCTCAATATAGCACGAATGCCCGGGCGCGGGGCCCGGGCATTGAGACGGGCAGATGGCGGTCTAGGTCAAGCCGTCTCACCCTTGGGCTCGTCCCTCCAGAACTCGATCGCCTGCCCGGAGCGGGCCAGCAGCAGCGGTCGCCGCAGCCCGCGGATGGAGTCGGCGTCCACGATGCACTTCTTGACGTCACTCTGGGATGGTATCTCGTACATGACATCCAGGAGGCAGTCCTCCAAGACGGTGCGGAGCCCGCGGGCTCCGGTCTTGTGCCGCAGCGACTCTTCGGCCGCCGCCCTGAGGGCATCATCGGCGAACACGAGCTCTACGCCGTCGAGGGCGAAGAACTCCTGGAACTGCCGCACGAGGGCGTTCTTGGGCTCGGTGAGGATGCGCACTAGGGCCTCCTCGTCCAACGATTGTAGGGAGACCACCATCGGCATCCGACCCACGAACTCCGGGATGAGGCCGTATGTCAGCAGGTCATCGTGGCCAGCGTGCTTCAGGAGCTCGTCGGAGGTCTTTGTGCGGTCGGCCCGTGACATGTCTGGGCGGAAGCCGACCGTGCGGCGGCCCTTGCCGACGCGGGTATCGACGACGGCGTCCAGTCCCTGGAAGGCGCCGCCGCAGATGAACAGCACGTTGGTGGTGTTGATCTGAATGAAGTCCTGATGGGGATGTTTGCGTCCTCCCTGGGGAGGCACATTGGCGACGCAGCCCTCGATAATCTTGAGGAGCGCCTGCTGGACCCCCTCCCCCGAGACGTCACGGGTTATGGAGGGATTGTCCCCGCTCTTGCGGGTGATCTTGTCGATCTCGTCGATGTAGATGATTCCCCGTTCCGCCTTGGCCACATCGAAGTCGGCGGCCTGGATGAGGCGCAGGAGGATGTTCTCGACGTCCTCGCCCACGTAGCCGGCCTCAGTGAGGGCGGTAGCATCGGCGATGGTGAAAGGTACATCCAGGATCTTGGCCAGGGTGCGCGCCAACAGCGTCTTGCCGCATCCGGTGGGGCCCAGGAGCAGGATGTTGCTCTTCTCCAGTTCCACCTTGCGGCTGCCGGTGGCCCCGATGCGCTTGTAGTGGTTGTACACCGCGACCGAAAGCACCTTCTTGGCCTGCTCCTGCCCGAT
This sequence comes from uncultured Dehalococcoidia bacterium, assembly GCA_964347225.1. Taxonomy (GTDB): domain Bacteria; phylum Chloroflexota; class Dehalococcoidia; order SM23-28-2; family RBG-16-64-32; genus DAOUMF01. Next base: position 10,996 of record CAYFYG010000196.1, read on the forward strand.
GACATATTCGCCAAGCTGCTGGTAGATCACCTTGGGAGGCGGCAGCCGTTGCAGCGGCACCTTGGATCGCGAAGGGCTGGACTTGTCCTCCTGGATGATCTCGCGGCACAGCTCCACGCACTCGTCGCAAATGTAGACCGCGCTGGGCCCGGCGATCAGGCGTCGCACTTGGTCCTGATTCTTGCCGCAGAACGAGCAAACGAAGGCCGTGCGGGTGCTGCCCTTGCCCTTGGGCATCGCTTACTCCTTGACCGACTCTCCGCTGGCGGCCGCAGCGAGCTTGCCGGCCACCAAGACCTCGTCGATGACGCCGTATTTCTTGGCGCCCTCGGCGTCCATGAAGAAGTCGCGGTCCGTATCGCGTGTGATCTCCTCTATGGGGCGACCGGTATGGTAGGACAGGATCTCCTTGACGATCTGATTGCGGCGGATGACCTCCTTAGCCATGATCTCGACGTCGGCGGCCTGGCCGGTGGCGCCGCCGCGCGCCTGGTGGATGTGGATAGTGGCGTTGGGGAGGGCGTATCGCTTCCCCTTGGTCCCGGCGGCCAGGAGCACTGTCGCCATGCTGGCGCACTCCCCCACGCAGATCGTGGCCAGATCGCAGCGCAGGAGCTGCATCGTGTCGTATACCGCCAGGCCGGCGCTGATGATGCCCCCCGGCGAGTGGATGTACATGTTGATGTCCTTGTCCGAGTCCTCCCGCTCCAGGTACAGGAGTTGGGCGATGATGAGGTTGGCGATCTGGTCATCGATAGGCGTGCCCAGGAAGATGATGCGCTCCTTCAGCAGCAGGGAGAAGATGTCGAAGGCGCGCTCCCCCCGCGGGCTCTGCTCCACTACGTAGGGGACTATCATTTCAGGTTTCAACTATGCTCCTCCTCTGCCGCTTCTGCCTTCCGTTTCTTGGCCCCGGCGGCCCTTTTCTCCGGCTTGGGGCTGGACACGATCTCGGTAAGACGGTGCAAGGTCTTGCTCGTCAACAGGGAACGCTCGATGGCCTCGCGGCCCCCCGGGCTCTTGAAGAGCTGGCCAATCTGCGCCGCTTGCGGCCCTGAGGAACTGACGATGCGTTCGATCTCGCCGTCTATCTCCGCGGACTCCACCTTGACCTGTTCGGCCTCGGCCAGCGCTGTGAGCGCCAGCGAGCGGCGCACCCGCTCCTCAGCAGTTTCACGAAGCGCCTCTCTGACCTCCTGGGCCGGCTTTCGTATCTGCTCCATGTACTGGTCCACGTCCATGCCGGATGTCCGTGCCTCATCCCTCAGCAGCCGATCGATCTCCCGTTCTACCAGCACCGACGGGTACTGCACCTCCTCGGCCCGCTCCAGCAGCGCCGTCACGGCCTCCTCGTGGTACTGCTCCTCGGCCTCCCCCTGTCGACGCTCGCGGATCTGAGCCTCTAGGTGCTGGCGCAGCGCCTGGACACTGGGAAAGCCTTCCCCTACGTCGCGCGCGAACTCATCGTCCAGCTTGGGCAGGCGTTCTTCCTTGACCTCCTTGACGACGACGGTGAACGTTCCCGTCTTATTGGAGAGGGGCTGCGAGCCGGGTGGCGTGGTCACCTGCACCTCTTTGGGCACACCCTTCTGGGCTCCGATGACGCCTTCGGCGAAGCCCGGGAGCAGGACAGTGGCGCCATCGCGAAGGGTGAACTCGTAGTCGTCGTCCGCGAACACCTCCCGACCGTCGATCTCGCCCCGAACGTCCGCCCGCACCACGTCGCCCTCCCTCACCGGGCGGTCTACCGGCTCGTGGAGGGCGTAGCGGTGGCGCAACTCCTCCACCGCCGCGTCCACCTCGTCGGGGGCGGCGACGACGGCGGGACGCTCCACGCGCAGGCTGGCGTAGTCGCCTAGCAGGACCGTGGGCCGAACGGGGACCGTGGCCTTGAAGATGAGCGGCTCCTCCTGAACGATGTCGAGCCGCGGCTGGTCTATCGCGTCGATCTCATTTTCGTTCAGGGCCTGGTTGTAGGCTTCCGGGATGAGCATGTCGAGCGCTTCGTGCACAAGGCGCTCGCGGCCCAGGTGGCGCTCCAGCATGTGGCGAGGGGCCTTTCCCTTGCGAAAGCCGGGGATCTCCGTGCGCTGCGCCAGCCGGCGGTAGGCTCGTTCCAGGGAGCGCTCCATCTGGTCAGGTTCGATCTCGATCTCGAGGACGATCTGACTATCGGGGGTGCGTTCGGTGGAAACCCTCACGCTTTGGATTATAGCATCCGCGTTCCAAGCGACGGAAGGAACTACAGGTCGCGCTCCAGCTCCCACATGTCACGCAGCGGGATGCCGTCGCTCCCGGTCCGCGGTACCTGCGGCTTCGCGCGTCGCACGCGGTCCATGGCGTCGAGGTGGAGGCGGACGAGGCGGTAGCCGCGGCGCACGTAGAACGAAAGCGCCCTCGGGTTGTCGTTGGTGGTGACTAGGTGCGCCGTCGTCACGTCCCGCCGTCGCAGCTCCTCCTCCGCCGCGTCCATCAACCGTGAGCCGACGCCCTGGCCCGGCTCCAGCGCGTTCAGGGGGACGATCTCCGCGCGCGGCCCGGCCACGGCCCAGGTAACGAGCCCAAGGATCCGGCCGTCGGGAGCACGGGAGACGAGGCCTTCCACGTCCGGCGGCATGTACTCCCGCTCGGGGGTAACGATGGGCAGGCCCCAGCCCTCCTCCCACAGTCGGGTGATGAGCTCCGTGGACGCGGTCTCGATAGTGTCTTCCACGGGCGCTACCGCCGGCGCGGGCTCAACACGTCGTTGAGGGCGTCGCCGAGGAGGTTGAAGGAGAACAGCAGGGCGGCCACCACGGCCGCCGGCACGAACATGAGGTTGGGGTGAGCCCGAAGGTTGGTCAGTCCGGAGGCGTCGAAGATCATGCGGCCAAAGCTGGGATGGTCGATCCCGACGCCGATGCCGAGCCAGGTGAGGGCGATCTCTGTGCCGGCGATTGCCCCCAGGGAGAATGTCACCGCCACCACGACGAGGTTGGTGACGTTGGGCAGCAGGTGGCGGAACAGCACTCGCGGCATGCGAGCGCCGGCGGCCCTGGCCGCCAGCACGTAGTCCGACTCCCGCAGCGACAGGACCTGGGAGCGGACGATGCGGGCCATCCCGACCCAGCCGAACAGCGCCAGCGCCCCGAAGACGACGAAGTAGTCCGGCAGTCCCGCCTCCACGAGGCCACCGAGTACGGGCCAGCCTTCGAAGTTCTCGAAGAAAGCCTCGACGCGGGGCCGCACGGTCCTCGCTATCAGGATCAGCAGGAGGATATCGGGCAGGCCGAAGAAGGCGTCCCCCACTCGCATAATCAGGTTGTCCACACGTCCGCCGGCGTATCCGGCCAGCAGTCCCAGGCCCACTCCCATGGCGAGTCCGCCGGTGAGAATCACGGCTGCCGATATGATTACGGTGGTCTGGGCGGACCACATGACGCGGGAGAGCATGTCCCGGCCGGAGCCGTCGGTTCCGAATGGGTGCTCCAGGCTGGGCCCCTGGTATATGAGCTGGGCGGCGATGTCGCGGTTCGCGGGGTCGGCTAGCGGGTTCTCATCGAAGGGATGGGGGGCGGCGATGGGGGCGAGGATGCCGGCGAGGTAGATGATGACGATCGTGGCCAGGGCCGCCATCGCGACGCGCTTGCGGGCGAGGCGGCGCAGAACCTCGAAGGAGGGCCGCGGGGTGACCTCCTCCGCCTCGAGCGCGTCACGTACGACCTCGCGCTGGGCCATCAGCGCTCCGCCCTCGCCCCCAGGCGTATGCGGGGGTCGATGAAGCCATAGGTTATGTCGACTAGCAGGTTGGCCGCGATAAACGCTGTCGAAGTGAGGAGGACGATAGCCATGATGGCGTTGTAGTCCTCATCAAACACGGCGCTAAAGGCGTACTCGCCGACGCCGGGGATGCCGAGGAGCGTCTCGAGGAAGATGGAGCCGCCGAGCAGGCCGACGAGGGCGAAGCCCATCATGGTGGCCAGGGGCAGCAGGGCGTTGCGGGCGATGTGGCGACTGACAACGGTGAACTCCTCGAGGCCCTTGGCGCGCGCGGTACGCACGAAGTCCTGGTCCAGCACCTCGAGCACCTGGGCCCGCGTATAGCGCGCTACTCCCGCGAAACCGGGCAGCGTAAGCACGATCAGCGGCAGGATGATGCGCTCGCTCAGCACCCCTATCTCGATGCCATAGAACTCGCGCACTTCCCACCCACCGGAGGGGAGCCAGTCCAGCTTCAGGGCGAAAAGCCACTGCAGCACCGGGATGCTAACTACGACGGGCACGGATGTCAGTAGCAGCAACCCACCTATCGTGAACGGGTCCATCCAGGTCCCCTGCCGCAGCGCCGCCCAGATCCCGGCCGGTATCCCCACCCCGAAGATGATCACCAACGCCAGTAGGTTGTACTGAAAGGTGACCCATAGGCGAGGGAAGAGGACGTCCTTGACCGGGAACCCGCGCGGGCTCAATCCTTCCCCGAAATCGCCCTGGACGGCGCCTCTCAACCAGCGCCAGTACTGGACGAAGAAGTTGTCGTCGTAGCCGAGCTCCTCGGCGATGCGCTGTGCCTGCTCGGGATCGTGGTACTGATCCTGGATCAGGCGAACGGGGTCGCCGGGGCCGAAGCGGCCCAGGGCGAAGGTGGCGAGGGAGACGGCGAGGAGGATCACCGGCGCCCACAGCAGCCTCCGGATGATGTAGCCCGCCAGCCCCTGCATGAAGGCCTCTGGTCTAGCGAGCTATGCTGACGTAGCGAAGATTGGGGATGACGAATGGGGCGATGAAGTAGTCCTGAACGTGAGGCTTTGTGAGAGCGTTGTTCTTGCCGTGGAAGAGGGGGATCCAGGGGGCGTCCTGGACGATGATCTGTTCCGCTTGCTGGTACAACTCCAGACGCTTGGCCTGGTTCTCTTCCGTGCGCGCCTCCTCCAGGAGGGCGTCTACCTCCGAATTGGAGTACAGCGTCTCGTTGTTGGCGCTCTGGGAGTGGAACTTGATGTCAAGGAAGTTCTGCGGGTCCACATAGTCGGCTATCCAGCCCAGACTGAACGCCTGGAAGTTGCCCTCGTCCAGGTCCTGCAGGAACTGTCCGAACTGAAGCTGGGGGAGATCCACGCTGACGCCGAGGTTGGTCTCCCACATGGCGGCGACCGCCTCGACGGTGGGCCCGACATTGGCGCCGCGCCCGGAGGAGAGAAGCGAGATCTCGTCCAGGGTGTCGGTGCCGCCGGCCTCTTCGAAGAGCTCCCGCGCCCGCTCCGGATCGAACGGGATTCCCTCGAGGTCGTCGTTGTACCCCGGCATACCGGGTGGGAGGACGCCCTCGGCCGGCGTCACTAGCTCCTTGAGCCTCACCTTAGCCAGCACCTCTTTGTCTATGGCCATGGCGAAGGCCTGCCGCACCTTGGGGTCGTCGAAGGGCGGCTCCTGCGTATTGAAGCCGATGTAGAAGGTGTCCAGGCTGGGGCCCTCGCTGAATTCCGCGTTCAGCGGCTCGTTCGCGTCGCGTATGCGCTCGATATCGTTTATGCCCACGCCGGTGAGGTCTATCTCATCGTTCTCGTACATCACCAGGGCGGAGCCGCCGGCGAGCAGGTAGGTCACCTTGGCGAGCGACGGCTTGGGCTCCAGATGGGTGTCATCGTTCGGCGTCAGGACGATGCGCTGGCCCAGTTCCCATTCGTCCAGCTTGAAGGGTCCCGTGCCGTTGGGGTTGCGCGTCCACTCCGCGCCCCTGAAGCAAGTGGAATCGCCGACCTCTCTCTGGTCGACCACGTAGGCCGTGGGGTAGGTGAGCTTGGCGAGGAAGTAGCTCTTGGGAGCGTCGATCGTGATCTCCAGCACGTAGTCGTCCGCCACCCTGATGCCCGTGACCTCATCCGCCAGCCCGGCGGCGAACTCCCTCGCGCCCACGATGTCTCCCAGGTAGACGGTTCCCACTGTGGACAGCGTCCTCGGGTCCAGCGAGCGCTCCAAGGAGAACTTGAAGTCCTCCGCCGTTACCTGGCGCGAGCCGTCGTGGAACTTGACGCCCCTGCGGATGTTGAAGGTGTAGACCGTCCCGTCCGCACTGATGCCGCCGTTCCCGCTGGTGGGGATCTCCTCCGCGATGTCGGCGATGAGGTTGAGGTCGCGGTCGAAGGAGGCGAGGCCGGAGAATATCTCCACGATGTACTGCGCCGAGCCGGCATCGGTGGCGCAAGCCGGGTCGAGGGTTATCGGGTCGGGGCCGAACAGTCGCAGCTCTCCCTGCACGCGCTCCGGCAGAGCGGGCGACTCGCTGTCCTGATCGGCACCGTCGCCGCCGTCATCGTCGCCTCCGAGTACGGCCAGCGAGAGGCCGCCGAGCACCAGCACGAGAACGACGGCTATGCCGCCCAAAACGAGGATCAGCCTGCGGGTCTCCATATGTGGCCTGCCTTGATCGGGGTGCGCCTAACGGTCGTTTATCTGCTCAACTGTCCACTCATCATACCAACCACCCCACCAAGCTTCAACGAGGGTCGTTCGCAGGCTAAGACGTGGCCCCCTCTGTATCCGTTACCGCGATGTGCAGCTCCCTCAACTGCTCAGCGGTCACGTCTCCCGGGGCGCCGGTGAGCGGGTCCGTGGCGCTCTTCGTCTTGGGGAAGGCCATCACCTCGCGGATGTCGTCTTGCTGGGCGAGGAGCGCCACCGTGCGGTCGATGCCGGTGGCGAAGCCGCCGTGGGGCGGTGCCCCGTACTCGAACGCCTCCAGCATGTGCCCGAACCGGCGCTGAGCCTCCTCGGGGCCGATCCCCAGGATTCGGAACACCTGCTCCTGCATCTCCCGACGGTGGATACGGATGCTGCCGCCGCCCAGCTCCCAGCCGTTGCACACCAGGTCGTAGGAACGGCTGTGCACCGCCCCGGGATCGCTCTCCATCAGGTGAGCCTCCTCCGGTCGCGGCTGTGTGAAGGGGTGGGTGACCGAGTACCAGCGCTCGTCCTCGTCATTCCACTCAAAGAGGGGGAAATCGTGGACGAGGACGAAGTGGAGGACGTTCGGGTCCGCCAGCTCCAGGCGCTTGCCGATCTCCCGTCGCAGCCCATCCAGGGCTTTGTTGGCCAGCGAGGGCTTGTCAGCAACCATCAGGAACATGTCGCTGCGGTTGGCCCCGGCCAGCCGCGCCATCTCCCGCGCCTGCTCAGGCGTGAAGTACTTGGCCACCGGCGAGCGGATCTCCTCCTGGGTAAGGCTGTCCAGCCCCCCGTCGCCCAGGAGCGCCAGGGAGACCAGCCCCTTGGCTCCGTAGCCCTGCACGAAGGTGGTGAGCTCGTCGGTCTGCTTGCGGCTCAAGGCGGCCCCGCCGGGCACGCAGATCGCCCGCACCACGCCGCCCCGGGCCACGGTCTGGCGGAAGATGGTGAACTCGCTATCCCGCAACACGTCCGTGAGGTCGACGAGCTCCAGCCCGAAGCGCATGTCAGGCTTGTCCGTGCCGAAGCGGCGCTCCGCCTCGTCGTAGGGCAGGCGGGGGCACGGCTTCACGAGCTTCAGGTCGGGGCGGATTGCCTCCGCCAAGTCGTAATGCAGATCCTCAAGGATCCGCATCACGTCCTCCTCGTCTGCGAAGCTCAGCTCCAGGTCGAGCTGAGTGAACTCGAGCTGGCGGTCCGCTCGGATGTCCTCGTCGCGGAAGCAACGCGCGATCTGGAAGTAGCGCTCGAACCCGGCGACCATAAGGAGCTGCTTGAGCTGCTGCGGCGCTTGGGGTAGGGCGTAGAAGCGGCCCGGCTGGAGGCGACTGGGCACCAGGAAGTCGCGGGCGCCCTCCGGGGTGGCCGCTGTCAGTATCGGCGTTTCGATCTCCACGAATCCCCGATCCGTAAGCCAGTCGCGGATGAACTTGATGACCCGCTGACGCTGCATCATCGCCTGATGCATGCCCTCGCGGCGCAGGTCGAGGTAGCGGTACTTGAGGCGCAGCAGCTCGTCGACGTCCGACTCCTCGACGATGTAGAAGGGGGGCGTCTTGGCCTCGTTGAGGATAGTGGCTGCCTCCGCTTTCACCTCTATGTCGCCGGTGGCGAGGTTGGGGTTCTCGGTACCCTTGGGCCGACGGGCTACCGTCCCTTCCACCTGGAGCACATACTCGCCCCGAACAGAGTCGCCCACGGCATAGGCCTCGGCCGCGTCCTTGGGGTTGAACACCACCTGGGTCAGGCCGTCGTGGTCTCGCAGGTCGATGAAGATGAGGCCGCCGTGGTCGCGGCGGCGGTGCACCCAGCCGGCGAGCGTGACGGACTCACCGTTGTGGGAAGCGCGCAGTTCGCCGCAGGAGTGGGTCTTGAGCATGGCTGGGAATACTATAGCGCAGGTGGACGGCTGAGGCATCCTGACCACTCCGTGAAGCTGGTATCATCGTCCCTGATGGGCTCACAGCCGCTCTCCCTCTATCTGCACATACCGTTCTGCTCCCTCAAGTGCTCCTACTGCGACTTCAACTCGTACGCCGGACAGGAGGAGTTGCTTCGGCCGCACGTGGACGCCCTCATCGGGGAGATGGGGCTGTGGTCGAGCTTCGCGCCAGGACGGCCCGTACCCACAGTGTTCTTCGGCGGCGGCACGCCGAGCCTGCTGCCGATCGGCGAGGTCGAGCGCATCATTTCGGCGATCCACGAGCGGTTCGCGCTGGAGCCGGAGGCGGAGGTGACGCTGGAGGCGAACCCCGGCACCGTCGACCTGGAGTACCTGCGCCGGCTGCTGACCCTGGGGGTGAACCGACTGAGCCTGGGCGTCCAGTCCTTCCACGACGACGAGCTGAAGGTGCTGGATCGCATCCACTCGGCGGCGGAGGCGGAGGAGACGCACCGCTGGGCGCGGGGGGCTGGGTTCGAGCGGGTTAACCTGGACCTCATCTATGGCCTGCCCGAGCAGCCGATGGAGCGCTGGCAGGCCTCCCTGGAGCGGGCGATCGAGCTGGGCCCCGACCACATGTCGCTGTACGCGCTCACGGTGGAGGAGGGGACGAAGCTGGCCTACGACATCGACCACGGGCGCGTCCCGGAGCCCGAGGGCGACGCCCAGGCCGCGATGTACGAGTGGGCGGGGGAGCGGATGGCCTCGGCGGGCTACGAGCAGTACGAGATCTCCAACTGGGCCCGCCCGGGGCAGGAGTGCCGCCACAACCTGGTGTACTGGCGGGACGGCGACTGGCTGGGGCTGGGGGCGGGCGCCCATTCGCACCTCGGCGGCTTTCGCTTCGCGAACGTGTACTCGCCCGGGCGGTACGTCGAGCTCGTCGGGGAGACGGTCGCGGCGGGCCTGCCCGACACCGCGGACGTGGCTGCCCTCGTGAAGTCGATGCGGCAGGTGACCTCCGTGGAGGAGCAGACGCCGGAGCTGGCGATGGCCGACGCCGTGATCCTGGCGCTACGCCTGAACGAGGGGCTGAGCGCGGCCGACTTCCGCGCCCGCTTCGGCCGCGAGTTGGAGGACGTGTACGGCGCCAAGCTGGCGGAGCTGGACTCGCTGGGGCTCATCGAGCAGGTCAACAATCGGTTCCGCCTCATCGCGCGCGGCCGTCTCCTGGCCAACGAGGTGTTCGTGCGGTTTCTGCCGGACTGATACGGATCCTGATGAAGGCGCGCCAACCCCCAAGAGAGGTCATGTGGCTGCTGGGGGCAGTCCTGCTCCTGGCAACCGTCTTGGGCGTTGGCTACCTGGTCGAGAACCTGCCCGGCGGGTCCGGAGACGGAGGCTCTATATCGCTGAGGATCGTGGAGCCCGCCAACAAGGCGACCGTGGGCAACCCCGTTACGCTTCAGGTGGCATCGACCGGGGTGGAGATCGCGGCGCCGGAGGAGGGCGTCGAGGGTGCGGTTCACTATCACGCCTTCGTGGACATCCACCCGTTCACGCCCGGGGGCCAGGTCATCCCTGAAGACGAGCCCGGGATCTACAGCTTCGCCACGGAGGAGATCGAACTCGATCTGCAGCCGGGGGAGCACACCATCATCGTGGCCCTGGGCGATAACGATAACGTGCGCGTGCCCGATGCCCCCGCGGTCCACGTGGACATCACGGTGACGGACTAGGGGCAAGCCTATGCGAGGCCGTGGGCCCGCTTCACGGCCGCCAGCAGGCCATCGATATCGGGGCCGCGCCCGGCAGGCCCTGCGCCCAGCGGGTCCTCCGCGAACTCGTCGCCCGCCAGGGCGTCGATGCAGGCGCGGACTGACCAGGCCAGCACGGTGTGGTCGTAGCCGCCCTCCAGGGTGTAGACGATGCGCCCCTCGCATAGCTCGTCGGCCAGGGCCTTGAGCAGCGAGGCGATCTCGTAGTAGCCGGGGGTGTCGAGTCGCATCTGCGCCAGCGGGTCGGCGAAGTGGGCGTCGAAGCCGGCGGAGACGAAGAGCATCTGCGGCTGGAACCGGCGCACGAGCGGAGCGACCACCTCGCGGTAGGCCTGCAGGTACTCGTCGCGCCCGCAGCCGAAGGGCAGCGGAAGGTTGACGGTCGTCCCCTCTCCACCGCCGTCGCCGGTCTCCCTCCAGTGGCCGGTGCCGGGATAGAACGGGTACTGGTGCGTGGAGGCGTAGAGCACCCGTGGCTCGGAGGAGAAGGCGTCCTGGGTACCGTTGCCGTGGTGAACGTCGAAGTCCACGATGGCTGCCCGCTCCAGCCCCCGACGCTCCAGAGCGTGAGCGGCAGCGATGGCGATGTTGTTAAACAGGCAGAACCCCATCGCCCGATTTGGGGTCGCGTGATGGCCCGGTGGCCGCACCAAGCAGAAGGCCGAGGCGATCTGGCCGTCCAGCACCGCGTCGGTGGCTGCCAGCACGCCACCCGCCGACCGCAGCGCCGCCTCGTAGGAGCGTGACACCACGTAGGTATCGGGGTCCAGCCAGGCGCCACCCGCTTCCGCCGTCCCCCGTACCCGCGCGATCAGCTCAGGGGAGTGCACTAGCTCGAGGTCCGCCGGAGTGGCATCCCGGGGCTTGATCTCCGCAAGCTCGCTGAGCACCCCTGAGTCCTCCAAGTAAGAAACGATGGCCTGGAGGCGGGCCGGCTCCTCCGGGTGGCCGGGCGTCCCGTGCTCCAGGTACAGCGGATCGTAGACGTATCCGACTGAGGGCATAGCGGCATGTATGTTATCAGAGAGGACGGCGGCGGTGCTAGAATCGAAATCGCCATGTACGTCATCGGCACCGCCGGCCACGTAGACCACGGCAAGACCGCCCTTATTCAGGCCCTCACCGGCATCGACCCCGACCGCCTGCGCGAGGAGAAGGAGCGCGGTCTCACCATCGACCTCGGCTTCGCCTGGCTCACCCTGCCCAATGGGGACGA
>CAYFYG010000197.1:0-2668 GCA_964347225.1 uncultured Dehalococcoidia bacterium
ACGGGGCGGACAGCGAGGCTTTGCGCCTCTGAGGATAAGCAAGGGGGCTAGTCCAACTGTCCGCCCGCCGCGATTGTCGGCCTCGGCTGGGCGGGTGTCAACGGGAGGTAGCGGACTACCGGGCTAGAGGACGTGTCGGAGCATCTTAACCGCAACTGATCCAAGCAGCTCGCGCCACGGCGCAACAAGCGACCATCAGAACTCGTCAAATTATCGAGCGGGCCGTTGCGGTTGTTGCCGTGTGGTGGAAGTCGATAGTCGGCCCGCGCACTAGGACGCCCGGTGTCACAGCCGGGCGTTTCTGTGCTTCTGCGTGAGGAGGAGGCGATGGCCTCTCCGTATCTGGCCACTGGCATTGTGCCGCTGGGCTGGATGGGTGTCAGCGGGACATTTCCTTCGATGCGATCCGGCCGACGATGCCGGCCACGAACGCCCACCGGCCGCCATCGACCCTGGGGCACGACAGTGGCGAGCGCCGCGTGGCAGCGTGGGTGGAGAGACACATCCTGTAACGTAGGGCAGTTCAGCGCGTCTGTCTTCAATGAGAAAGCTGTGCGCTTTGAATATTATGGCGATATTGCGCGAGGTGAGGACGGCTTTGATGCGGCTCTTTGCCAGCTCCGGCCGGCAACGCGGTCAGTCTTTGGCCGAATACACCCTGATCCTGGCGATCGTCGTGGCTGCGACGGTGGCCGTACTGGGGATGGTGAGCTCAGCCGTTTCCGGTCAGATCGACTCGGTGACCGCAGCCCTGGGAGGAGAGAGCGAGGATTCGGCGTTCGGGGTTCTAGTGGGACTGCCATCGGGGATCGTCATCGGGGTGCTGGTCGTTGGCGCTGTTGGTCTGTACGTGTTGAGGATGCGGCGCGGCTAGCGCACAGCCAGAGCGACGGTGAACAGGCCATCGTAGCCACATCCGCCGATACAGCAGGGGGTGCTGTCTGGGGCGGGGTGTCAGTCAGGTGTCGCGATTGTGCGATTGTGCGCCCCGGGGCGCGGCGGGTGTCAACGACCTTCTATTCGTCTGCGCCCTCCTGGCGGTCGTCATTGCGGATTGATGGCCCCTTGTCGAATATGAACAGTGGCACCAGGAAAAGGATGGTCCAAGTGACACAGAAGGTAATCGCTATGGCTCGTGCGATCTCCGAATCGCTGATAGCTCACCCCTTTGTTGTCTGCCCGCAGGCATTGTGCGCCCGGGCTGAGCGGGTGTCAACGGGTATGGATCAGACTAGGGAGCTATCGCGGTCTGCGGGCTCACGGTCATGACGCTGACTTCATCCAGCCTCCAGAGTCAGGCAAACAGCCTCTCGGGCGACTAATGAGAAAATGCCAGCGGGCGGGAGCTAGAACAGTGATCCCCCGCCCGCTCACACCACCAAGGAGGAGTTCTTGGATGCGTTGAAGGTCCGCCGCGGCCCCTACGGCATAAGGGCGGTGATGGCGTCCAGTTCGCCGGCTATAGCCACGCCAAGCGCAGTCAGCGCCAAGATCGCGGCCACTGCGATGAGCGCCAAGATGAGGCCGTATTCCGCCAGCGCCTGGCCCCCTTCCCACTGCCGACGGCTGACCAGCCTGACCAGAACAGAGGCGATGTGGCCAAGCATGATGACCTCCTTTCGGGATAAGCTGTCAAATAGACGCTCGTGGTGGGCAGGTAGTTACAACCGCTTCGGGGAAGGGACAGGCTGACCCCACGCAAGCTGGCCAAGATGCCGGACGTCTGGAGCGGGGAGGCGTCAGCTAGGAGCGAGCGGGCATCGCATCTAGCGTCGACTAGCGAGGTACGTGGTGATGGCAGCGACGGCGGTCGCTACCCCGAACAGTATGAGAGCCGCGCCCAATGAGCCGAGGAACGCGTTTACGAACGTGTTTCCCGTATCGTCGACGACAGCCCCAAGGGCCAGTGCGCCGGCGAGGACGGCCGCCAGCCCCACAAGAGTGAATGTCACGTGCTTCCACGAAGTTTGCCCGTCCATGACAGCCTTCCCTTTCAGCCACCACGATTGTGCGCCTTGGCGACGCGGGCATCAACGGCAAGACGGAGAGGGAACCCCTCGCCCTCGAGAGTCCTCTGGCGTCAGGGCGATTCAGGTATCTGAAGTCTGGGGCGCCCCCTCTACGTAGCGAAGCCCTTCCGATACATGGTTACGACCACGGCCCCACCGAGCCCGATGTTGTGCTGCAGAGCGACCTTCGCCCCCCGCACCTGGCGCGCGTTCGCTTGCCCGCGCAGTTGCCAGGACAGCTCCGAGCACTGGGCCAAGCCGGTCGCGCCTAAGGGGTGGCCCTTGGAGATGAGGCCGCCGGAAGGATTGACGACCACCCGTCCGCCATAGGTCACAGCCCCTTCATCGATGAGCTTGCCACCCTCACCCTCGCCGCAGAGGCCCAACGCCTCGTAGGTGATCAGTTCGTTTGTGGAGAAGCAATCGTGGAGCTCGATGACGTCCACGTCCTCTGGCCCCAGGCCGGTCTCTTCGTACACCTTCTGCGCCGCCCTCCGCGTCATCTCGCTGCCGATCAGTGTGATGGAGCTGCTCTGGTCAAACGTCTCGGGGGTGTCCGTCACCATCGTCTGCCCCAGGATCTCCACGGCCTTCTCCTCGAGCGAGTGCCTCCGAACGAACTCCTCGCTGGCCAGCACCACCGCCCCCGAGCCGTCCGA
>CAYFYG010000198.1:0-2872 GCA_964347225.1 uncultured Dehalococcoidia bacterium
TGCAGGTCGGCGATCCGCCCAGCACCAATGAAGCCGATTCGAAGTCTAGTCACGGTGCGGCCTCCAACTTCCGACCGCCGGTGACCGCCTCCCTGTATTCAAGCCAGAAGACGGCTACATTCCGAAGGCCCGCATCCTGCAGCACTTGTAGATCTTCCGTCAATGTCAGCGGTTGATCCCCCTCTTTCGCCTCAAGTTCGTCTATGAAACGCCGCGTTGCCTCACAGTCCCTGAAGCGTGGATCGATGCCTCGTGCTCGCTCGACGATCCCGTCTATCCGTATCTCCTGGATTCGCTCTTCCACCTCCGGTTCGTCAGCCACAACGATGTCGGCATTCACGAACCAACCGCCCGGGCGCAGCAAGGACACAGCCGTCCTTACGACCGACAACTTCTCGTCGCGGGTCAAATGATGGAGCGCGTACGAGGAGAAGACTACGTCGAAACCCTCGACGCCGGCAAACAACTGCTCCAGCTCACGGAAATCTCCGACGTGAAAGCTCACCTGCCTCCCTCGCTCGCCCAGCCTCGTTTTCGCGAAGTCGATCATCGTCTTCGCGCCATCTGCGCCGTGAACCTGGGCCTGGGGATAAGCTTCAAGAAACCTCTCGGTGAAGTAACCGGTGCCGATGCCCAGATCCAGCCCCAGCAGCTTTGCATCGGTCTCGAACGGGAGTACTTCAAGAGCTATCTCAACCATTTTCGAGCGCCTGGGGTGCCAGATCTCCATATCGGCATCGTAGGCGGCCACACGCTTCCCCAGGTTGTACGCGTCGATGCTCCTACGGCTCGTCAAGCCTCGCTCCGCCCGATGCTCACTCCGGCCGCTCCTGGCACTTGCGGCAGAAGTTCGTGATCCGCTGCCCGGCTGTGATCTCCGAGATGCGCGAGCCGCATCGGGGGCAGCTCTCACCCCCCTTGCGGTGGACGCGCAGGTGGTCCCGGTAGTGGTCGTCCGGCAGCCCCTCCGTCTCCATCCGCTCGACGACGATGGCTGTTGCCCGCTCCATCACCGATCGCATCGCCCGGAAAAGGCGGCCTAGCTCCTCGTCGGACAGCTCAACGCGGCGGCGGTACGGGTGGATGCCCGCCTCCCACAGCACCTCGTCCGCGTAGGCGTTGCCGATCCCCGCCACGAACTGCTCTTTCGTCACTACATTCTTGATCTGGCCGCGGTACCTCTCGAGCCGCCGCACGAACAGCTCCTCTGTGAGCTCCGCGCTCATCGCATCCGGCCCCATCTCTGACCAGCGGGGCACCGCACCCGACAGCTCACCCTCGTGGCTGGCTAGATACACCTTCCCCATCAGGCGGTCGTCATAGTAGCGGAGCTCCATCCCGCCGTCCAGGCTCAGCACAAACGCCGTCTTGGCCCGCCGCTTCTCGCCGGGGTCGCAGTATTGAAAGCGCCCGCTCAGCATGGCATGGACGACCATGAGCCGGCCGCTCTCGAAAGGGAATAGGATGTACTTGCCCCACCGGCAAACCTCGGCGAAGGTCTGGCCGGCCAGCGCCCGCGCGAACTCCTCCTTCGGCGCGCGCACCACTATGGGTATCGTCACCGCCGCCTCTGCGACGCGCACGCCGGGCAGCCGCCGGTTGAGGTAGGCGCGGTAACCCTCCAGGTCGGGGATCTCCGGCACGGCCGCGCCCTACCCCTTTTCCCGGTACCGCGGATAGGAGCCCAGGATGCGGAAGAAGGAGCACTTTTCCCGCACCCGATCCAGTGACCCCGACAGCGTCTCCTCCGTCCGGTGGCCGTCCAGGTCGGCCAGGAAGATGTACACGCCCAGCCGCTCCTTGCTCGGGCGCGACTCGATCTTCGAGAGGTTGATGCCGCGGCCCGAGAACTCCTCCAGCGCCGACACGAGCAGCCCCGGCCGGTCCTCGACGGCGAACGCAAAGGCCAGCGAAGTCTTGTCGTCGCCCGTGGGCGCGTGATCCTCATGGGCCAGCACGACGAACCGCGTGAGGTTGGAGCTGCGGTCCTGAATGCCCTCGGCCAGCACCTCGGCGCCGTACAGCTCCGCAGCCCGCCGGTTGCCGATAGCCGCCGCGTTCTCTCGGCCCACCGTCTCCTCCACCGCCGCCGCCGTGGACAGCGCCGCCTCCAGCGCCGCCTTGGGGAAACAGCGCTCGATGAAGCCCCGACACTGCGCCAGCGCCTGCGGCATCGAGGAGATGACCCTGACGTCGCTGGGCTTCGTCCCCGGCCGCGCCAGCAACAGGTGCTCGATGGGCAGCACGATCTCGTTACGCACGGACAGCCGCGAATCGTGGATGAGGATGTCCAGCGTCTCCGGCACCGACCCTTCCAGGCTGTTCTCGATGGGCACCACCCCTTCCTCGGCCATCCCGGAGTCGATGGCCGCGGCCACGGCGCTGATGCTGACGAAGGGCAGGAGCTGCGCTTCGGCGTCGTAGCGCAGGGCGGCCTCCTCGCTGAACGTCCCGGGCGGGCCCAGGAAGGCGAGGCGGCCGCTCATTGCTTTCGCGTGCCTATGGGCCCGTACGGGCCGTAGCTGGCGGGAGACGTGAGGACGGAGCGAAGGGCGTCCTCGTTCTCGGTGCGGGTCACAGCCACCACCTCGTCGCCCGCGCGCACCACGGTGTCGCTCTTGGGCACCCGCGGCACGCCATCCTCGTCGACGATGAGGGCGATGAGAGACTGCTGGGGCAGAAGGATCTCGCTAATGCGCTTCCCCACCGCGGCTGAGTTCTCCGGCACCTTCACCTCCACCATCTCCAGGCCCCCGCCCTTGAGGGTCAGCAGGGGGATCAGCGGGTGCGTGGGCAGCTCCTGCTCGATCTGAGCGAGAATGGCGGTGGTCGCGCTGACGGTGGTATCGATGCCCAGCCTCTTGAAGATCTC
>CAYFYG010000199.1:0-15381 GCA_964347225.1 uncultured Dehalococcoidia bacterium
CGCTCCTCCTCCGGTGTGAGATCGGCCAAGGCCTCACACAACCGTTCCGCCAGCAATAGCCAGTCGAACGCCTCGCCCCCTATCAGGTAGCGATAGCAGCGACCGTTGACCTCTTCCTCGACGAGAGGCCACTGGCCCACCCCCTCCAGTACAGCGATGAACCAGTGTCGCTTGCCCCTCTCCACCTCTTCCCTCAGCCGGGCAAGCAGGCCCTCCAACTTTGCGGTTTCCTCGGGAGCAGCCGTACGTCGGGCCATCACTCGCGACGTCAGACGGTCTGGCTGCTCCCGCAGCACTTCTTGTACTTGCGTCCGCTGCCGCAGGGGCAGGGCTCGTTGCGGCCCACCTTGCGCCCGCCGGGGCGAGGCGTGGTGGCCGTGGCCGCGCCGCCGATCCGCACAGCCTGGCCGGACGCTGCGGCGCGCGCCTGCGTCGGTGTCGGCGTCTCCTTCGCGGGCCCGCTCTCCCGCATCTGACCGCGGGGAGGCTGAGGCGCGGTCGCCGCCTGGGGTGCTAGAGTGACGTGAAAGATGCGCCGCACGACGTTATGGCGGATGTGATCTCGTAGCTGATCCCACATATCGTGGGCTTCCCGCTTGAACTCCACCAGCGGGTCCCGGCCCCCGTAGCCGCTCAGGCCGATGCCCTGGCGCATCTCGTCCAGAGCCGTCAGATGGTATACCCACAGGCGGTCGATGGTGCCCAGCATGACCAGCCGCTCCAACATCCGCGTCTTCTCTTCGCCGAGTTCCTCCTCCTTGGCCTCGTAGGCTTGGCGAACGAAGTCCAGCACCTCCTCCACCATTTGCGCGCGCTCCATCTCGGAGAAGTGGCGCTCGGTGAACTGCGGCGGCAGGGGCACGATCGTCTTCAGCTCGCTCAGGAGGCTGTCCAGGTCCCAGTCCTCCGCCCGCTCCCCGGGAGCGAAGGCGTCGAGGGCCGCCTCAACGTCCGTCTCAATCATCTCCGTCACGTTGGAGCGGATGTCGGTGCCCTCCAGGATCTTGCGACGCTCAGCGTAGATGAGCTCGCGGTGGCGGTTCATCACGTCGTCGTACTGCACGACGTGCTTACGAATGTCGAAGTTGTACCCCTCCACCTTAGTCTGGGCTTGCTCGATGGCCTTGGAGACCATGCCGCTCTCCAGCGGCGTCTCCTCGTCCATGCCCATCTTGCCTAGCAGGTTGGGCACCCACTCCGGCGAGAACCGGCGCATCACGTCATCGTCGAACGAGACAAAGAAGCGGGAGCTGCCGGGGTCGCCCTGGCGCCCGGAGCGGCCGCGGAGCTGGTTATCGATCCGTCTGGCCTCGTGACGCTCCGTGCCCATGATGTGCAGCCCGCCAGCCGTCACCACCTTGTCGTGATGGTCCTGCCACAGCTCCCGCGCCTGTCCTCTGATTTGCTGCACCTCGTCGGGCTCCGCCGTCACCAGGTCCACGCCGCGCTTGCGGGCCACCTCCTCCGCCAGCAGCTCAGGGTTGCCGCCGAGGATGATGTCCGTGCCGCGGCCCGCCATGTTGGTGGCGATGGTGACTGCGCCGTAGCGGCCAGCTTGGGCGATGATGGCCGCCTCACGCTCATGGTGCTTGGCGTTGAGGACCTGCGGCTCCTTGAGGGGGCACACCGGGTGGTAGGTCCCACACTCCTCCAGCTCGCACGTGGAGCGGCGCTTGAGCAGGTCTGCCAGCCGCTCCGAGTTCTCGATGGAGACGGTGCCCACGAGCACCGGCCGTCCCTCGGCATGCATCTGCTCGATCTCTTGCACTGCCGCCAGATACTTGCCGTTCTCCATCCGGTAGATGATGTCAGGGTCGTCATTGCGGATCATCGGGCGGTCGGTGGGAATGACTAGCACATCCAGGCCGTAGATAGTGTGGAACTCCTCCCGCTCCGTCCAGGCGGTGCCTGTCATGCCGGCCAGCTTGTCATACAGGCGGAAGTAGTTCTGGATGGTGATGGTGGCGTAGGTTATGCTCTCCCGCTGGATGCGCACGCCCTCCTTTGCCTCCACCGCCTGGTGCAGGCCGTCCGACCAGCGGCGCCCGTACATTAGGCGCCCTGTGAACTCATCGACGATGATCACTTCCCCATCTTTGACCACATAGTGGTGATCATGCTGATAGAGGACGTGAGCGCGCAGGGCTGCGTCCAGAAAGCGCGTGAGGCGGAAGTTGTCCGGATCGTAGATGTTGCGGATGCCCAGCGATCTTTCCACCTTGGACGCGCCATCATCGGTCAGGGAGACCGTGCGGTGTTTCACGTCCACCACGTAGTCCGTATCCGGGGAGAGCCGTGGCACGAGGCGGGCGAAGGTGCGGTATATCTCCTCCGTCTCTTCCGCCGGGCCGCTGATGATCAGGGGGGTGCGTGCCTCGTCGATGAGCATGCTGTCCACCTCGTCCACTATGGCGTAGTGGTGGGGCGTGTCCGGCCGCTGGGCCGTCTGGGAGAGGTCCACCACCATGTTGTCTCGGAGATAGTCGAACCCAAACTCGTTGTTGGTGCCGTAAGTGATGTTCGCCCGGTAGGCCTCCCGGCGGGGGATGGGAACCAGATAGCGCAGGCTGGGGTTGTCCAGGTTAGCGGAGGGGTCAAACAGGTAGGCGGCGTCGTGCTGGAGGACGCCGACGCTGAGGCCCAGCGAGTGGTAGATGGGGCCCATCCACTGCGTATCGCGCTTGGCCAGGTAGTCGTTCACGGTCACCATGTGCACGCCCTTGCCCTCCAGCGCGTTCAGGTAGAAGGGCATGGTGGCTGCCAGGGTCTTGCCCTCACCCGTCTTCATCTCGGCGATCTTGCCTTGGTGAAGTGCAACGCCGCCCAGCACCTGCACATCGAAGTGACGGAGGCCGATGCGCCTTTCGGAGACCTCCCGCACAACGGCGAACGCCTCCGGAAGAACATCGTCCAGAGTCTCCCCCACGCTCAGGCGGGAGAGGAACTCATCGGTCTTGGCTCGCAACTCAGCATCGGAGAGGGCGGCCACCTCGCCGCCGATCTCGTTCACCCGTTGGAGCAGGGGCCGGAGCTTGCGCAGTTCCTTCTCATTGTAGTCGCCGCCCAGGGCCCTCTTGATCGCGCCTACGACCATCTTCTACACACACGCCTTCCGCTGCTCTGCAAATTGGCGACGCCCGCCATGGGGCACCGGTTCAATGATAGCAGAAAGGCGGAAGCCTAGTACTCGTCGAACAGGGCGCCCACGGAGCGGCCGGTGTGAATCCGCTGGATCGCCTCACCCAGGAGGGGAGCCACGGAGAGCACCGTCACCTTGGGCAGCCGCTTTTCCGGGGTGAGGGGGATCGTGTCCGTGACCACCAGTTCCTTGATGGACGATTCTTCGATGCGCTGGACGGCTGGTCCGGAGAGGATAGGATGGGTAGCGCTCGCATACACCTCGCGGGCCCCGTTCCGGAGGACGATGTCGGCCGTCGCGACCATCGTAGACGCTGTGTCCACTTCATCGTCGACAATGAGGGCGCGGACGCCCTCCACATCGCCAATGATGTTCACCGCCTCCACCTTCTGCCGGTTGCCGATGCGCCGCTTTTCGACGATGGCGATAGGCGCGTCCAGTCGGTCGGCCATGTGACGCGCCCGCCTGGCGTCCCCCACGTCGGTGGCCACCACCGTCAGGTCGCCCAGCTCCTTGTCGCGGAAGTAGCGGGCCAGCAGGGAGAGGGCGGTCAGCTCGTCCACGGGAATGTTGAAGAATCCCTGCACCTGTCCGGCGTGGAGGTCGACGGTAAGCAGGCGATCTGCCCCCGCTGTCTCGATGAAGTTGGCGACGAGGCGGGCGGTTATCGGCACCCGCGGCTGGTCCTTCTTATCGCTGCGCCCGTAGGAGTAGTAGGGAACCACAGCGGTGATGCGCCCGGCCGAGGCCCGCTTGGCGGCGTCGATCATGATAAACAGTTCCATCAGTCGCGTGTTCACCGGCGAGGCAATGGGCTGCACCAGGAATACGTCACGAGCGCGGATGTTCTCCAGGAATCGGACGAAGATGTTCTCGTTGCTGAACTCGAACACCTCGCACTGGCCCGCGGGCTTTTCCAGGTACTCGCTGATATCGCTGGCCAGCGCCGGATGGGCGTTGCCCGAGAAAACCTTGAGTTCTTGGTACAGCGGTGTCTCTATCACAAATGGGAGCCTAGCGTCTCGCGCCCGTATCAATATAGCACAGGGATGGCCCATGACAAACCGGCTACCTCATCGTATTGACCCAACGACCCGCCCCAGATACGGTAGGCGTGGGTGCACCTGACTCTGTCGATCACGCCCCAGCTATGTCCGATTCCATTTCGAATTGAACCTCAGAGCATCGCTCACCCTGCTGGCGCTGGGCTGTATGTGGGGCACTTCGTTCCTCTTCATCAAGGTGGTCGTGGAGGAGACGTCGCCCCTGGAGCTGGTTGAGGGGCGCCTGTTGTTCGGAGCCCTGGTCGCAGGCGGCGTCCTCTGGGCTCGCAAGGCGAATGTTACGTGGGGGCCCTCCCTGTGGCTAAGGGTCGCCGTCTGGTCCGCCCTCGGCCTAGTGCTTCCGTTCCTCCTCATCGCCTGGGCGGAGGAGCATATCACCAGCGGCACTGCCTCAGTCCTGAACTCGACGATGCCCCTGTGGACGGCACTGTTCGCCAGTGCCATTCTCGTGGAGGAGCAGTTCACGCCTGCGAGGGCGGCCGGGCTCGTCGTGGGCTTCGTGGGTGTCGTCGTACTCACCGGCGGCGATGTCGCAGACATCGCCGATCCCAGCATCGCGGGCCAGCTAGCCGTCGTGGCTGCGGCGGCCTGCTATGGGGCGGCGGCAGTCTTCGCCCGAACCCTCCTGCGGAGGCAGGACCCGCTGCTGCTCTCCGGTGCTCAGCTCACATTGGGGCCGCTATTGGTGCTACCCGTATTGCTGGCAGTGAGAGGCACTCCTGACTACTCGCTCAGCGTGGAGGCGTGGCTGTCGCTGACGACGCTGGGAGTGCTGGGAACAGGGGTCGCCATCATCACCTTCGTGTGGCTGCTGGACAACATGGGCAGCGTCCGCGCCTCCCTGGTGACGTACATCGTCCCCGTGGTGGGCCTGCTACTGGGTTGGGCCCTCCTGGACGAGTCGATAGGGGTGAACACTCTCCTAGGCGCTGCCCTGATCATCGCCGGCGTCACCGCCGTCATGCGTGGCCAGGTGCCGTCCAGCCAGCGACTGCCCGCCGCCGACATCATTGCCACCGACTGAGGACACCACAAGTCGCCGCACCAGGGGCTGTTGACATCCGTTGGAAGCGCTGGTAGACTGGAGGATTGATGGCCGGTCCGTGTCCCCATCATTAGTGTCCCCATTTTGATCTTCGCCGATAGGCGTCGTCCGTTTCTCCATTGTCGAGAGGCCGCACAGTCCTCTCTTGAGGAGTAGTTACGCATGGTTATGGCCAGCGATCCCATCCAGGGCAAGTTCCGAATCCCCTTGCTCCGCAAGTCCTACTCGCGCATCCCAGACGCCATCGCTGTACCCAACCTCATCCGCATCCAACTGGACTCCTACGAGGCGTTCCGGGCCGAAGGGTTGGGGGAATGCTTGAACGAGCTCTCGCCCATTCAGGACTTCACAGGCAACCGCCTGGAGATGCGTTTCACCAATTACAGCTTCGGGGAGCCCAAGTACACGCAGGAGGAGTGCCGGGAGCGGGACGCTACCTACGCCGCCCCCCTGCGGGTCATCGTCCAGCTCCTAGTCAAGGAAACCGGCGAGGTCAAAGAGCAGGAGATATTCATGGGCGACTTCCCGCTCATGACGGACCAGGGCACCTTCATCGTCAACGGCGCCGAGCGTGTCGTCGTCTCACAGTTGGTCCGCTCCCCGGGCGTCTACCTCACCCTGGAGCGAGACCACACCAGCGGCCGCGACCTTTGCTACGCCAAACTGATCCCCAACCGCGGCGCCTGGCTGGAGTTCGAGACGTCCAACAAGAACGTCGTATCCGTCAAGGTGGATCGCAAGCGCAAGATACCCATCACTACCCTGCTCCGCGCCATCGACGAGCCTGACCTCCTGCCCAGCCACCCCAGTCGCGCCACCCTCCGTGAACTGGAAAAGAAGATCGAAAAGGCGAAGACGGAACGGGAGGCGGAGACCCTTCGCCAGGAACTACTGCACAACCTGGGCACCAACGAGCGGATCCTGGCGATGTTCGAGGGCGCGGACAACAACCCGGAGCACCAGTACATCCAGTCCACACTGGAGCGCGACCCTTCCTGCGAGAGCAAGGGAGAGGCACTACTCGAGTTCTACCGACGGCTACGCCCCGGCGATCCGCCCACCATCGACAACGCCCGCGGCCTCATCACCTCCCTCTTCTTCAACCCCCGTCGCTACGACCTCGGGAAGGTGGGGCGCTACAAGATGAACAAGCGCTTGGCCCACAACGTCTCCATCGAGGAGCGAATCCTCGTGCCCCAAGATCTCATCGCCATCGTGCGAGAGATCATCCGTCTCAACAACGGTCTTGGCAGGCCGGACGACATCGATCATCTGGGGAACCGCCGCGTGCGCACCGTCGGAGAGCTCATCCAGAACCAGTTCCGCATCGGTCTCCTGCGCATGGAGAGGGTCATCCGCGAGCGCATGACCATCACTGACCCCCAAGAGATCGCGCCCAGCCAACTGATCAACATCCGGCCGGTCGTGGCCTCCGTGAAGGAGTTCTTCGGCGGCTCACAGCTCTCCCAGTTCATGGACCAGACCAACCCCCTGGCCGAACTCACCCATAAGCGCCGCCTCTCGGCCCTCGGCCCCGGCGGCCTCTCCCGCGACCGCGCCGGCTTCGACGTCCGCGATGTCCACTCTAGCCACTACGGCCGCATCTGCCCGATCGAGACCCCCGAGGGCCCCAACATCGGCCTCATCGGAAGCCTGGCCACCTTCGGCTGGGTCAACGAGTACGGCTTCATTGAAACCCCTTACCGCAAGGTCGTCCGGGAGCTGCCCACCAACTCCCCAGACCTCATCCACCGCATCCTCAGCGAGGACTTCTACGACTCTTCCGGCAAGATCCTGTTCCCGGCGGGTACCACCATAACCCCGGAGGTCAGCAAACGATTGGCCCGCTTCAAGTCGGCCACGCTCAAGGTCAACCCCTTCGTCTCCTCCGAGGTCGTCTACCTCTCCGCCGACGAGGAGGAGAACTACACCGTCGCTCAGGCCAACTCCCCGCTGGACGAGCACGGCCACTTCCTTACGAAACGCGTGGAGGCGCGGGCCAGCGGAAGCTTCGCCATAACATCCAGGGACCAGGTGGAGTACGTAGACCTATCGCCCAAGCAGATCGTCTCCGTGGCCGCGGCCCTTATCCCCTTCCTGGAGCACGATGACGCCAACCGCGCCCTGATGGGCGCCAACATGCAACGTCAGGCGGTACCACTGGTGAAGCCGGAGGTGCCGCTGGTGAGCACCGGCATGGAGCAGCAGACCGCCGTGGACTCTGGCCAGGTGATTCTCGCCGAGGGCGACGGCCTCGTCACCAGCGTCACGGGCAGCGGCATCACCGTCCACTATGATGCCGGGGGCGATAAGACCTACACCCTGCAGAAGTTCCTGCGCTCCAATCAGGGCACCTGCATCAACCAGCGGGCCATCGTGCGCCGCGGCCAGCGCGTGTCCGAAGGGGGGACCCTGGCCGACAGCTCCTCCACCGACTCTGGGGAGCTGGCACTGGGCCAGACCCTCCTTTGCGCCTTCATGAGCTGGGAGGGCTACAACTTCGAGGACGCCATCATCATCTCCGAGGCGGTCGCCCGCGACAAGTTCACCTCTATCCACATGGAGAAGCACGAAGTGGAGGCCCGAGATACCAAGCTGGGGCCTGAAGAAATCACCCGCGACATCCCCAACGTGGGCGAGGAGAGCCTCAGCAATCTGGACGAGTACGGTATCATCCGCATCGGCGCCGACGTGCGCTCCGGCGATATCCTCGTGGGCAAGATCACCCCCAAGGGGGAGACGGAGCTCACCGCCGAGGAGAAGCTCCTGCGCGCTATCTTCGGCGAGAAGGCCCGCGAGGTGAAAGACAGCTCCCTGCGGGTGCCCCACGGCGAGCGCGGCAAAGTCATTGACTCCCACTTCTTCGCCCGCCCGGACAACGAGGCCAGCAGGCCCCATCACGGCCAGGCCAACCACCAGTGCCGCTGGCCGCCCTATGCTCACATAACCGATGAACTGCCGCCCGGCGTGCAAGCCATGATCCGCGTCGCTATCGCCCAGCGCCGAAAAGTAGCGGAGGGCGACAAGGTGGCGGGACGCCACGGCAACAAGGGCGTCATCGCCCGCATCCTGCCCGTGGAGGACATGCCCCACCTGCCCGACGGCACGCCTGTCGACATCATCCTCAATCCCATCGGCGTGCCCAGCCGCATGAACATCGGCCAGGTGCTGGAGACCCACCTGGGCTGGGCCGCCCGCCGCCTCGGCTTTCGCGCTATCTCCCCTGTGTTCGATGGCGGCAACCCCGGCATCATCGAGGACGCCCTCTGCCGGACCTGGCTATGCGAACAGGCGGACGCCATTCTCCCCAAACCCAACGGCGCCGGCCCCAACGGCATCGGTGAGAATGTCGACGCCGAAAAGGTTAACACCTGGCTTCAAGGCAAGGGCTACGACCCGGCCACGGTCTTCGACGAGAGCCAGGTAGGCGAGGCCGCGCGTGCCGCCCTGGAACTCTGGCTGGAGCAGCAGGGAGAAAGGAGGGTTCGCGGCAAGCCCGTGCATGACCTGGAGAAACGGGCAGAGAGACTGCTCGTCAACAAGGGCCTGGCCGCACCTACCTACGGGAAACAGGTGCTCATCGACGGCCGCACCGGGCAGCCGTTCGACCAGCCGGTGACCGTGGGCTACATCTACATGATGAAGCTCGTGCACCTGGTGGAGGACAAGATACACGCCCGCTCCACCGGCCCTTACTCCCTCATCACCCAACAGCCCCTCGGTGGCAAGGCTCAGTTCGGCGGCCAGCGCTTTGGGGAGATGGAGGTGTGGGCCCTGGAGGCCTACGGCGCCGCCCATGTCCTTCAAGAGTTGCTCACCGTCAAATCGGACGATGTGGTGGGGCGGGTCAAGACCTACGAGGCGATCGTCAAAGGTGAGGACATCCAGGAACCGGGCGTACCCGAGTCCTTCAAGGTGCTCGTCAAGGAGCTCCAGAGCCTGGGCCTGGCGGTAGAAGTGCTCAACGAGGAAGAGGAACGGGTGACCCTGGCGGAAACCTCCACTGCGGAGATCCCGGAGCTGGGCATCGACATTAGTGGCCTCGAGAAGGGAGAGGATTTCCTTGGCCCTTGAAGTAACCGACTTCAACGCGCTGCGCATATCTCTCGCGTCACCGGAGCAGGTCCGCTCCTGGTCCTATGGCGAGATCACAAAGCCGGAGACCATCAACTACCGCACCCTCAAACCCGAGAAGGACGGCCTCTTCTGCGAAAAGATCTTCGGGCCCACTAAGGACTTCGAATGCTACTGCGGCAAGTACAAGCGGGTGCGCTACAAAGGAATCCTCTGCGATAAATGCGGCGTGGAGGTGACCCGCAGCAAGGTACGCCGCGAGCGAATGGGCCACATCGAGCTTGCCTCGCCCGTGACTCACATCTGGTTCGTGAAGGGGACGCCCAGTCGCATCGGCCTCCTGCTCGACATCTCGCCCCGCAGCTTGGAGCGGGGCCTCTACTTCGCCCAGTTCATAGTCACCTCCGTCAACGAGGATGCCCGTCAGAAGGCCCTGGAGGAGCTGCGTCAGGAGATGGATCGGGTCGCTGCCGAAAAGGAAGCGGAGTCCGCGGAGCGCATCGACGCCATCGAGGCCGCAGCGGCCCAAGAGATAGCGCGACTGGATACGCAGCGGGAGGAGAAGCTGGCGGCCATCGAGGCCGAGTTCAACAAGAAGGCAGATTCCCTGCGCCAGAAGGCGGAAGTCCTGGAGCAGGAGATCGCCAGGATGGCGGGCAAGCCGTCCACCAAGAAGCTGGCCTTGCCTGCTACGGGCCCGTCTGGGGACGCCCCCTTCGTCATAGCGGAGCGGCACCAGACCGTACCCAAGAACGCCTCCAAGCGCCTCCACTCCCAGCTCCAGAAGCGCCTCAAGGCCCTGGAGAAAGAGGGGAACCGCAAGCGGATCGAGGTAGAACGGGCCCTGGCCGCCAAGATCAGCCAGCGCCGGGAAGCGGCGACCGCCGAATTGGAGCCCCTGCGCAGGGCGGTCATGGAGGAGCGGGAATCCGCCCAAGCCGAGCTTCAAGAACTCCTAGAAGACCTGGAAGACATCAAGGATCCCATCCGTGACGACCAGTGCACCCTGCTCACGGAACAGAAGCTGAGGGAGCTGTCCGAGCGCTACCCTGACCTGCTCACCGCCGGGATGGGCGCCGAGGCAGTGCTCGACATCCTCCGCCGCCTGGACCTGGAGGCGCTGGCCGTGAAGCTGCGGGGAGAGATCCAGAACTTCAGTGGTCAGCGCCGCAAGAAGGCCACCAAGCGCCTGCGCGTCGTGGAGGCCTTCCGCAAGAGCGGCAACAAGCCGGAATGGATGGTCTTCGGCATCCTCCCCGTGCTCCCGCCGGACTTGCGACCCATGGTCCAGCTAGACGGCGGCCGCTTCGCCACCAGCGACCTCAACGACCTCTACCGCCGCGTCATCAACCGCAACAACCGCCTCAAGCGGCTCTTGGAGCTGGGCGCTCCCGAGATCATCATCCGAAACGAGAAGCGCATGCTCCAAGAGGCGGTGGATTCCCTCATCGATAATGGCCGCCGTGGCCGTGCCGTGTCTACGGCCGGCAACCACAAGCTGAAATCCCTCTCGGACATGCTCAAAGGCAAGCAGGGCCGGTTCCGCCAGAACCTCCTGGGCAAGCGAGTGGACTACTCCGGCCGTTCCGTCATCGTGGTGGGGCCGGAGCTGGATCTGCACCAGTGTGGCCTTCCTAAACGGATGGCCCTGGAGCTGTTCAAGCCCTTCGTCATGCACGCCCTGGTGGCCCGCGAGCTGGCACACAACATCAAGTCCGCCAAACGTATCGTGGAACGGGCTCGACCGGAGGTGTGGGACATCCTCGACGACATCATTAGGGAACGCCCCGTCCTTCTCAACCGCGCGCCCACCCTGCACCGCCTTGGTATCCAGGCCTTCGAGCCGGTCCTCATCGACGGCAGCGCCATCCAGATCCACCCCCTGGTCTGCACCGCCTTCAACGCCGACTTCGACGGCGACCAGATGGCGGTGCACATACCCCTCTCCCGCGCTGCCGTGGCTGAGGCACGCCAGGTGATGCTCTCCACTCGAAACCTCCTCCTCCCCTCCAACGGAGAACCGGTGGTGGCGCCCACCCTGGACATTGTCCTAGGCTGCTACTATCTCACCGACACCATGGAGGGCGCCAAGGGCGAGTTCAAGCCCAGCAGCAACGGCACCCCCGCCCAGGGGATCTACGGTAGTTTTGACGAAGCCAAGATGGCCTATGACATGGGCCACCTCGACCTCCGCGCCCGCATCCGTGTGCGCGACGCCCAGACCGACGGCCAGGTCGTTGAGACCAGTGTAGGTCGCATCATCTTCAACGAAGTTCTCCCAGAGGGGCTGGGCTTCTACAACAAGCTGATGGACAAGAAGGCCATCAAAGACCTCGTCTCTGAGGCCTCCCGCAAGCTGGACAACGAGCGCACCGCTGAGATGGTCGACGGAGTGAAGAACGTGGGCTTCCAGTTTGCCACAAGGTCCGGCATCAGCATCGCCATGAACGACCTTAAGGTGCCGGAGAAGAAAGACGAGCTCCTGGCGGCCGCCGACCGCAACATCGCTGAGATCCAGGAGCAGTACGACCTAGGCCTGATAACGGAGGAGGAGCGCTACAGCCAGGCGGTGTCCATCTGGCGCGACACCACCGACAGGATGCAGGAGATGATTCGGAACAGCCTGGGCGAGTACGGTGGCGTCTACCTGATGGCGGTCAGCGGTGCCAAAGGTAACATCAGTCAGGTCGCCCAGATGGCGGGCATGCGCGGCCTCATGAGCGACCCCGCCGGCCGCATCATAGATCTGCCCATCCGCTCCTCCTTCCGGGAGGGGCTCACCGTGCTGGAGTACTTCATCTCCACCCACGGTGCCCGCAAGGGATTGGCCGACACTGCCCTGCGCACCGCCGACAGCGGCTACCTCACCCGCCGTCTCATCGACGTCTCCCAGGATGTCATCATCCTGGCCCGGGACTGTGGTACCACCGCCGGCATCTGGATCGGCGAGCCCACGGAGAAGGGGCTCTTCGAATCGCTCCAGGAGCGCATCGTCGGCCGCTGGGCCGCCGCCGACATCGCCCATTCTGAGACCGGCGAAGTCATCGTTGAGCGGGGCCAGGAGATTACCGAAGAGACCGCCGACCGCATCGTGGAGGCAAACATCGACCGCGTCTACGTGCGCTCCCCCCTCACTTGCCAGTGTCATCGCGGTGTCTGCTCCCTTTGCTACGGCCGCGACCTAGCCCGCAGCAGGATGGTGCAGGAGGGGGAGGCGGTGGGGATCATCGCCGCGCAGAGCATCGGCGAACCGGGCACCCAGCTCACTATGCGCACCTTCCACACCGGCGGCGTGGCCGGCATCGACATCACCTCCGGCCTCCCCCGCGTTGAGGAGCTGTTCGAGGCCCGTGTGCCTAAGGGAGCCGCCCTCACTTCCGAGATGGACGGCTTGGTGGAGATCACCCGCGAGGGGGACACCCGCCGCATCAAAGTCGTCAGCGCCGAGCTCTATCGCGACGACTACGCTCTGCCGGAAGGCGCCAAGCTCCTCGTCAAGAACGGCGAGAATGTGGAGCAGGGGGCCGTTCTAGCCCAAGCGCGGCAACCGAAGGCCAAGAAGGGTGAGGAGCAGGCGCTCGTGGCCCCGGGCGAGATCCTCGCCCGCACCGGCGGCACCGTCTCCGTTTCCGGCAGGGGGAAGACTAAGGCTCTGTCCATCACCTTCGAGGAGCGGGACGAGCGCGAATACTCGGTGCCGGCCACCGCCCGCCTGCGTGTCCAGGAGGGTGACCAGATCCACGCCGGCCAAGCCCTCACGGAAGGCCCTCTCAATCCCCAGGACATCCTCCGTATCCAGGGGCCGGAAGCGGTCCAGATATACCTGGTAGAGGAGGTTCAGAAGGTCTACCGCTCCCAGGGTGTCACCATCAACGATAAGCACATCGAGGTCATCGTGCGGCAGATGCTGCGCCGCGTCCGTGTGGACTCCCCCGGCGATAGCGAACTCCTGCCGGGCGAACTGGTCGATCGCTTCCGGTTCGAGGCCGTCAACGCCAAAGTGCTGGCGGAAGGCGGCGAGCCCGCCACCGCCCAGCCGGTGCTCCTCGGCGTCACCAAGGCCTCTCTCAGCACGGAGAGCTTCCTGGCCGCCGCCTCCTTCCAGGAGACCGCCCGCGTCCTTACCGAGGCCGCCGTCAGCGGCGCCGTCGACCACCTCCTGGGCCTCAAGGAAAACGTCATCATCGGCAAGCTCATCCCCGCCCGCGCCCCCATCGTCGTGGAGGAGCGCCCCAAGCTGATCGAACTCCGTCTGCCACCTGAGCTGCGCGGCGACGGCCAGCGCCCCACCGCCGTCGGGCTGGCCGAGGAGATACGGCGCCTGACCGAAGGCACCAAAGAGCTAGAGGAACTGGAAGAGGACGAGGACGAAGAGGAGAGGGAGGAGTCCCTCGAGGCCGAGATCGTCGACGAGTAAGAAACCGACGTCGAGTCGCAAGACGAGGAGTAGGCGGATCCGATAGGTATCGACGTGCGGGCCCCTGATCTCGCGTTACAGGAGAATGAGGTCCGCGAACCGTTTCTTCGGGTGAGACCGGCCACGCCCCGCGGGAGGGATGCGCCCCTGCGAAAGAGGAGAGCGTCTCGCTGCCATACGCCGCTTGTTCAGATCTTCACCCTGCCGCTCGCGCTGGCCGTCAACGTCGCGCAGCCGGTGGATGTTCGCATCTACGAAGGAACGACCGCCCACGGCGCTGACCTACTGGAAAACCCCCAGTAAGGCTAGACATCCGCGGCTGGCTAGCCGCGAACCTACTGCTCGCCCCCGGAGAATAGGCCCCAGATCGTGAGGCCCAAGCTGACAGCCGTGAGACTCGCGAGGGCCACGCACCAGACACAGATCGCTTCCAGGATGAACAACTCCACGTACGTCAGGTAGGCGACGAAAGCGGTCGCCGCTAGCGCCGTGGAAAGGATCGCCGGCCGGACCCACTCCAGCCCGTCGTCCAGCCACTCGATACGGTTGATACGGGCCAGCGCCACGAAGGCCATCGCCACGAAATAGAGCAAGCCCAGCAACGCCACCGGCACGCCGACGATGTCCGAGTACTCGCTGGTCTGCACCAGCTCACACTCACCGATGCCACCACACTCGGTGGGACGATCCGCCCAGTGGGAGTACGCAAGGTACGCGGCCACAGCGCTGCCCGGCAGGCCGAGCAGGGCTAGGCCCACCCAGGGCACCGTCCCGGACAGGCCTCCCGCCTTTCGATCGTTCACTGGCCGGAGCCTAGCGCCTCCCGGATGGCCGCCTGCAGGTCCTCCAGATGCCAGGACACCGCCTGGCCGTTAACGAACACCGTGGGTACCGAGTTGACGCCCAGCTGCCCTGCCGCCTCCGTATCGTCCCGCACCTTCGAGGCGTACTTGCCCGAGTCCAGGCAAGAGTCGAACGCCGCCGTATCCAGCTCCAGCGCCTCCGCGAACCGCTTGAGGTTCTCCGCTGAGAAGGCCCCTTTGTTCTCCCCTCCCTGGTTGGCGTACAGCGTGTCGTGGAAATCCCAGAATCGTTCCTGATCGTTAGCGCACTCCGCCGCCTGCGCCGCCAGATCTGATTCCTCCCCCAGAAAGGCGAAGGTCCGCGCCTGCACCTTTACCTGGCCGGCGGAGACGAACTCCTCCTCGATCCGTGGCAGCACGCTCACGGCGAGCTCGCGGCAAAACGGTCACTGGAAATCCGCGTATTCGATCAGGGTCACCTCAGCGCCAGGGTTGCCCAACAGGTGCCCCTCCTGTGCTATCTCCGTCGGTCTCGGGCTGGGCAGGATGATATCCCCATCTCCTCCACCTCCGCCATCCCCATCACCCCCACCAGTCGACACCACAATGAGAACCGCCACCACGACCGCCGCCACCCCGACTGCGACGGCATAGGGCCACAAGCCAACCTGGCTGCGGCCTCCCCGCCTGGGCCCCTTTTTCCTGCCGGAACCTCGCGCCATGCCCATTCTCTATCCTATTTAGGACGATAGCATCGCCCCAACCACCGGTCAAGGCGGAGATTACTGCCAGCGAAACAGCCGCACGGAGACGACGAACCCGCCGACAATCCAGGCTGC
>CAYFYG010000200.1:0-2136 GCA_964347225.1 uncultured Dehalococcoidia bacterium
GCGAAGGAGCCCCAGTTGGTCTCGTAGCCCCAGATGCGGGCGCTGGGCGCCACGATGGGGTCGCCGCCCGCCTTGATGTATGGGTCATCCCTGTTCCAGAAGCCGGCATGGACCACCACGCGATCGCCGACCTTGACGTCGGTCACGTCCTCGCCCACGGCGTATACGATGCCTGAGGCGTCGCTGCCGCCGATGTGGAAGCCGGAAGGATCGCCCTCACGCTCGTGCACCTTGATCACGTCCAGGGGGCCGCCAAGGCTGGCCCAGACGTTGTTGTAGTTGATCCCCGCCGCCATGACGAATATGAGGACTTCATCCGCTTTCAGCGAGGGCACGTCGACCTTCTCCACCTGGAACGCCTGCTGCGGCTCCCCGAAGCGGTCCTGTCGGATCAACTGGGCGTACATCTGCCTGGGGACGGTGCCGACGGGCGGCACCTCGCCGATCTCGTAGATGTCTTTCGCGCTCACCGTGGGCTCCTCCTATCGCTCGAGAACGTAGCTGCCCGGCCTTCGGCCCTGGTGTGTGGGGGGAATCGAGAGGGGCTACACTCGCCTACGGTATCACGCGCAGGGGAGCAAGCTGAAGGCGATGGGTGAGCGCTGGTGGCCCTTGCCCCTCGGTCTTATAGCAGGGAAAAGAGGCACACTTCCCTAGTGAGATACAGCGCCCACCTTTCGTCATGGCGCGCCTGGGCTCAGCGGCCGCCCAACGGCGGCATCTCTCCGCAGTCAGAGGGCCACTCTCCTTCAACAACTTGAGTACTGGCTACACCAGCACCTCAAACGGAGAGCGGTGGGAGAGGCCAGTCTAAGACCCACATCCAGGCAGCGGGGGCAGTCGTGTAGCATCTACGACGGCGTGAATTACTGAAAGGAACTCTTTCGAACTGGGTTCCAGTCCGCCTGTCGGTTCGCTTACGAGCAGCGCGTTGCCGTTCGTGAGCCTGCCGCCGTACTGCTGGGTGATGCGGGTGACGCTACCGCTCCTGAGATCAGCGGCCCACTGGGTCTCCGCTCCACTCCATGTCACCAGGTCACCCGCGATCGCGATCCAGTCAACACCGTCGTCCCAATCAGCGGTGAAGATCTGACTCGCCTCTGCCTCACCCGGCCGCCATATCGAGAGAGAATGGAGATCACCTGTCCACGCTACCAGCCCGTCGGTCGCCGCAACACTGCCAAAGTGGCGCAAGGAGGCGAGCGGCTCCGGCGGAGCCAATAGCTCGCCAGTCGTCGCGTCCGCCATCGCCAGATGCCCCAAGTGTTGTTCGGGAACGTCCAACTCCCCCCATAAGAGCTTCGATTCCCAAAATAGAACCGGTGGGGTCGCCTTCCCCGCTGACAGCACCCGATCGCGGCGCTCTACGAGCGAGTACAGGTGTACTTCGCCCTTGCCAGACTGATTCGCCTGTACCCACGCAGCTTTGCCCTCCCATACCACCGGAAGCACGAATGGTCCCTGGACGGTGGCGCCTCCCACCCGGGGCGCGGCCGCGATATCGATCACCTGGCCACCGCTACTGTCCCAGGCCCGAACGTCCCAGTCGTTCCAGTCCGTCGATGAATGGCCCTCAGTCCAAACCAGCCATCTACCGTCGAAGGCGCCGCCCACTACCCCGTCTGTTGTCGGACTGTCGTAGGCTCTGATCCGTGTGATCGAACCTTGAGGAGTCACGGAGACCACCCCAGACCAATCCTTCGACTCGAGCGCCCCGAAGATTTGTGATCCGTCGGCGGCTGTGGCGAAGGCGGCGAATCGGTCAGCGTCGGGCAGGCTAATCCTGCCTTCCGCTAGCAAAGAGCGCCAGCTATCCGGGAGATCGACAGTGCAGAACGCGCTCTCCTCTTCGGCCGAGGGTGTCGAGGTTGGGGAAGCACTTGCGGCTGTCGGCGTCCGCTCCGTCTGGGAAACCGACGACGATTGGGAGCACCCGAAGGCGCCGCCGACCATCAGTGACGCGGTGAGCACTAGCAACAGCAGTCTCATCACGGCGCCCCCTCCTGGCGCTGGCAGCGGGACGGCGCCGTCTAGCGGCTGAGCTGGTAGACTTTGCCCTCAGTCTTGATCGAGGGCGCGACCACCATCTCTGCCTCGTGCAGTTCGGCGACCGTCTGGGCGCCGCAGACACCCATG
>CAYFYG010000201.1:0-1599 GCA_964347225.1 uncultured Dehalococcoidia bacterium
CTCCCTCTGCCCACGTCGGCTCGCCTAGCGCGTGCAGGTGAGTGAAACCTGCCAGCACATTCTTGTGGGCTATGCCATCTCGCTTCTGGTCGATTCCGTGTCCGCGCTCCAGAGAGTACGCCATCGTCAGGCCATCGACGTTGTCCAGTTTCGCGTAGTGGAACTCGTGGCCCCGTATGCGCCGTCCGGCCTCGAGAAACGGGGTCTCACCCACCACATGACCGGCGACGTACCCGTGCCCCTGGGGACGCTCAGTGAAGCTCACGTCGATGGGGAGTGCGCCCACCATCTCGAATGTCCGGCCCTCCCATCGGAGTGTCCTTGCCAGGTATAGCAGCCCCGCACACTCCGCATAGACGGGCAACCCCTGATCGATGGCAGCCGCGATCTCTGCGCGCAGATCCCTGTTCGCCTGCAACTGCCCCGCAAACACCTCTGGAAACCCGCCCCCGATGTAGAGCCCGGAGATCGCTGGAAGATGCGAGTCCTCCAGGGCGTTGACGTGTACCAACTCCGCGCCTGCCTGCTCCAGCGCCTCCAGGTTCTCTGGATAGTAGAAGCTGAACGCCTGGTCCCGGATGACGCCCAGCCGCATGAAAGCTGGCCGCCGTGGGGCGGTTCGCTCGGCAGGCGGTGTGAGTGCTGGCGCTCCCTGCGCAACGCGCACCACGGCGTCGATGTCCACGTAGGACTCCACCAGCTCGCGCGCTCTGGCCACCTTCTCCGCCAGCGGCGTCGCCTCGCCCTCCGGCACCAATCCCAGATGTCGTTCCGCTATC
Organism: uncultured Dehalococcoidia bacterium; assembly: GCA_964347225.1. Lineage (GTDB taxonomy): Bacteria > Chloroflexota > Dehalococcoidia > SM23-28-2 > RBG-16-64-32 > DAOUMF01. The sequence goes on from CAYFYG010000201.1 coordinate 780, forward strand.
GTCACTCGCCTCGCCTTCGGCAGGCACCCGAGCACGGGGATCTGACAGTACTGTTTGATGGCGTGTACCAGCATCGACTCGTGCCGGCCGCTGGCAACATTGTTGAGTATCACGCCTGCGATGTCGATCTCCGGCTCAAACCGCTGGTACCCGCCCACCAGTGCGGCCACGCTGCGCGTCATGCGGGTGGCGTTCACAACCAGGATCACCGGCGCACCAAGCAGCCGCGCCAGTTGCGCACTGCTGCCGCTCCCGGCCAGATCCAGACCATCGTAGAGCCCCATGGCTCCTTCGATGACAGCCACAGCCGCCCCGGCAGATGATCGATGGAAGGAGCCGAGCACGGCCTCCCGGCTCATCATGAACAGGTCCAGATTCCGGCAGGGGCGTCCGGCTGCGGCCGAGAGCCAGCTAGGATCGATGTAATCTGGCCCCTTCTTGAACGGTTGCGTCACCAGCCTGCGCCCGGCCAGCGCCGCACATAGCCCGACGCAAACAGTAGTCTTTCCCGAGCGCCCCTGTGGGGCCGCGATAACAACCCGGGGGACTGCCACCATTAGATCTCCTGAATCGTGATGGACTCCGAGGGGCACACCGACACGCAGGCCATGCAACCGGTGCACTCAGCGGCGTCACCGCTCACAATCGCCACCTTTTCGGGATCCTCCGCCGTCTCAGGCGCCGGGACATCGGCTGGCCTCGCGTCCAGCGATAGGATGTCGACCGGGCAGTTCTCAGCGCAGTCGCCGCATCCCTCGCACGTCTCGACGTTGATGGTAACGATATATGCCATTAGCCCATTCCTCCGTCTTGACCTCCT
>CAYFYG010000202.1:0-1531 GCA_964347225.1 uncultured Dehalococcoidia bacterium
CCAGGCAGTAGCCCCACTCGGCCAGGGGGCTGGAGTCCGGAAAGCAGCGGACGAAGCGGACGCAAGAAGAGCACTTGGGCTCGAATGGCTCGTGCACGGTTAGAAGGTCAGCTCGAATCCCCGGTGGACGGCCTGGAAGCGGCTGGCCTTCACCTCCTTCACTAGGTCTTGTACCGTGGCCAGGGGCCGCTCGAACACCGTGTAGCAGCTTCCGAGGGTGTGGGGGGCGTGGCTATCGCTGCCCCCGACGCCGCGCAGGCCCAGGCGGGTCAGGACCTCCTGGGCAAGCTCGACCTCCGCACGCGTGGACAGGCCGTTGAACACCTCAACGGCGTCGACCCATCGCAGTACTGGACTACGGCTGGCTTCCTCCGCGTCCACTGCTACCCCTGCCACCGAGTAGCGCCGAAAGGGGTGGGCGGCGATCATGACGCCCCCGCTCCGGTCCACGATACGGCGCAACTCCTCGATGCGCCCGGGCCGCGGCGACTCCCCCTCCAGCCCGAACACCAGGATGTCGCCCCACTCCGTGCTCACCTCCACCCCGCCGAAAAGTCGGAGAGGCGTGCCGTCGTCCAGGGCCCTGAGGGCATCCTCCTCCCAGGCGGCGTTGTGCTCGGTGATGCAGACGGCGTCCAGCCCCATCTCCTCTGCCCGCCGCACGAGGTCGCCCGGCTCCATGTAGGAGCAGCTAGAGCCATGTCGGGTGTGAGTATGAAGGTCAACGGCGAAGCCCATGTGCGGCCGTGATCTCGCTGCGGCGGCTGCCTACGTGTGCACGAAAGAGAACTGGCAGACGCCGTCCTGCGGCAGCGACTTGGCGACGCTCATGTTCACCTTGTTCCCGGTCTTGCGGGCCGCCGCCTCGAAGCAGCCAAGACAGAGGGCGTGGCAAAGGCCCCCGTCGGGCTCCAGTCCGGCCTCCTGCATCTCCCGGAGGACGGAGCAGCTAAACACCTCCAGCGTCAACTCCTTGATCGTAGCTTTGGTGATATTCCAGCGGTCCAGGGGCCGGGAGCCGATGATGCTGAGCTCGACGTAGCGCTCGAAGCGGTGGGGGAAGGAGATGCCGGTCTGCTGGGCCACCTTCTCGATCACCTCGCCGGCGCGGTCGAGATACTTGCCGTCCGCCAGCTCGATCGTGGCCTCCATGATGCTTCGGCCGAAGGCGCGCAGTTCCGCTTCTCTCTCCTTCTGGCTCTTCGCCTTGAGGCCGCCGACGAACGACTTGATGTCGCACCGCTGCGACACTTCCTCGACGAGGCCGCGATCGGCATCGAAGGCTAGCGGGCGGCCAGGGTCCTCCAGGGTCTGCAGGCGGTCGGGTATCGGCTTGCCATAGCGGTAACGGCTCTTCATGCCGCTGTACTCCCATCAAAGCTGATCTGAATGGCGTCTGTGGGACACGCTTCCACGCACTTCATGCAACCGGTGCAGAATTGGAATCGGACGCCGCGGACCACGAAGCAGTGGGGATCGATCTCCTTGTACTTCTCCGGCCCCACGCTGGTGCCCAGTCCCAGGACGCTGG
>CAYFYG010000203.1:0-2959 GCA_964347225.1 uncultured Dehalococcoidia bacterium
CTCCAGGCGTCGGAGGCGAGGGTGAGGACATCCCAGTCGTGCCAACCGGTGGTGGTGATGGCGCCCAGGCCGACGGTGTGGGCAGGGTCACGGTCGAGGTTGGTGTCGCTGGCGCCCGGGGACGTCCAGGGGGAGCCGGCCTTGTAGGAGTTCCAGGTGGCCTCGTCCTCTTTCCAGTCGTGGCGCCGGATGCGGACGAGTCGGAAGTTGTGGCCGGGGGCGGCGTCGGTGGACATGACGTAGATGCACCAGCGGGCGGCGGTGATGGTGGCTGATGCGGGGATGAAGGCGTTGAGGTCGTAGAGGAAGAGACCGCGGCGTTCGTATTCTTGGCCTTTGCCGCCGGTGTTGACTACGCCCACGGCGACCTGGGTGCCGTCGTGCGTGTTGTCGGGGGCGATCTCCTCGATGTAGCAGTCGCGGAAGTCGCCGTTGAGGGCCGTGGGGCCATCCCGCCGCTCGACGTCGCAGTCGTGGACTAGAGTGATGTTCGCCATTCCGGTCGCCTCTGGAAGATGCGTTCGATAATGGCCTGGGCGTCGCCGATCTGAAGGATGTAGGCATCGTGGTCCTGGGTCTCCATGTCGAGGAGGTCTCGGCCGTAGACGGTTCCGGGTATGCGCTTGTCGCGGCGGCTGAGGACGACGTGGCGGCCTCCGGACAGGGCGATGTTGCACGAGTAGAGGGACAGGGCATCCAGCAGCTCCACCCTGTCAGGCCGGTCTTGGTCGACAACGAAGCTCTTTATCTCGAATCCGGGGCCGCGATCCGTCTCGACGGGGTGGGCGGTGAGGGCAGCCACGAGGTCGGCGGTCCCGCCTGAGGCGGGCGGGCTATCGTAGAGGACGACGATGCGGAAGCCGTGCGGCTGGAGGGCGCGGAAGCGGTCGAGGCTGGTGTCGAAGGGGATGGCGAGCTGCGTCCAGACCTTGCGGCAAAGGGCGAGGAGGGGTGAGAGGTCATCGGCGGTTGCTTCGCGGAGGATCACGGCGCCACCGTCCAGACGAGGTCGGAGCCTTCGTTAGGGCTGGAGCCGACCTGGGTGATGTCGATGTCGAAGTAGTCGCCGTCGGAGACGGCCTGGCTGACGGCGGCGGAGCCGGCCTGCTTGCTCTTTTCGATGGTGACGGCGCCGAGGGTGGAGCCGTTGCGCCGTATGTTGACCGTGATGTCCTGCATTTGGGGTGCGACGGCGACCCGGCAGTAGAGCTTGGTGGCTGTGAAGCCAGTGCCCTTGTAGGGCACCTGGGGCGGCTTCAGACCGGTAGAGAGGACTCCGGGGAAGAGGGCGCTGACAGGGGCATGATTGTCGCCGCCGGCAGCGCTGGGGAGGGCGCCCTGGATGGTGATGACGACGGCGTCGTCCTGGTTGGAGGGATCGAGGAAGAGGACGGAGCACTGGCGGCCGGCGACCACGTCGCTGGCGGGGATGTCGGTAGCGACGCGGACGCCGTCCAGCCAAACGGGGAGGGAGCCGACGATCTGCACGGTCGCCTTGTGGGCGGCGGCGTCGTAGGACTTGATGACGGCTTTCCTGATTTCAGGCACGTCCCAGCTCCAGAAGGAGGAAGGGCGGGAGCCCGGCCCTTCGACGAGCTTCCGCCAGAGGCGGACAGGCAGGACGAGCGGGCTCCCGCTGCTTGATCGTCTACGGCCGCACTCCGACGAGGCGGGCCAGCTTGACGGCGTTGAACAGGGCCAGGGAGGCGTACCACTTGATGCGGGTGCGGCTAGCGTCCTTGCTCTCCAGGGAGCCGACGCGCTCGACCTGGAGGCCGCCGGGGGCGGTGAGGCCGACCAGGGCGCCTTCGCCCATCTGGAAGGCGTAGATCGTGGAGCAGTCGGTGCTGGTGCCCACGGTCTGGTCGTCGGCGATGTAGTCGGAGACGCCGACGGGGATGCCGTCGTAGAACTGGAGCATCTGGCCGAACTCGTCGCGGTCGGTCTCGAGGAAGGAGCCGGCGGTGCGGGCGAGCTTGTTGAGGATGCGGCGGGAGCGTCGGCTCATGAGGAAGAGGGAGGGCTTGCCGCCTTTGACGGTGTCGATGAGCTCGTCGAGCTTGTCGAGGGTGAGGGAGCCGCCGTTGGCCCCCATGGAGAGCTCCTGAGAGGGGTCGGTGAGTTCGTCCAGGCCGTCGAACTCCTTGGGGTTGGTGGTGGCGTCGCCGGTGATGAAGGTCTGCTCGAAGAGCTGCTGGACGGCCTTGGCCTTGAGCTGCTGGACGGCCTTGGCCTTGAGCTGAACGACGGCGGACTCCAGGTCCTGGAGGTTGGAGCGGGTGGCGATGAGGAAGTTGTCGATGTCAGCGTCGCCGCCCATGATCTTGAGGGTGACGGTCTGCTGGGTGAAGGTGGGAGTGGACTCGGTCCAGGTGTCGCCGACGTCGAAGAAGCCGGCGGAGGGGGCGGTGGCCTCGCGGTTGTAGGTGAGGCCGTTGCCGACGATCTCGATGAAGGGGATGCGCTGGAGGACGGGGGAGTCCTTGATGATGGTCTCGATGACGCCCTGGAGGAGGACGTCGTTGGAGAGCTTGGCGGCTTCTGCGAGGGTGAGGGCCATGGGGCGGGGACCTCCTTAGCTGGCGGCAGGGCCGGGGCCCTGCCCTACGGGCGGGTTTGATTGATCTGGGGGATCAGATTGGGGCGCTTGATTGATGTCGCGCTTTTTTCCGCGGTGGGCGGGCGGATCCGTATTAGAGACGATGGTTACGGTGTCGGAATAAGGATGATCGTCTGCGGCCTGCAGGGCCTGGAGGCAAGTGCGGAGGAGGCTTGTCAAGAGGTTGATGGCAACGGTGCGGGCGTGGGACTGCTGGCGGCGCTGGCGGCGGACGAGCCGGACCAGCGCCTTGCGGGCGTCCGGGAGGAGGGCGAGGGCGACGGCGAGGTCCTGGATCTGCTTGGAGCGGGCGCCGTGCTTGAGGGCATTGAGGTTGCCCTTGGGGGCGCCGGCGCCGGG
>CAYFYG010000204.1:0-2111 GCA_964347225.1 uncultured Dehalococcoidia bacterium
TTGTATGAGCCTCCTTGCTCCGGCTCGGAGCGGGAGGGCTGCCTGGAGGCACAGAGCGAGCTCGCGCCCGTCGCGCAGACCTCATGCGCGGGTAGCGAGAGACGCGTCTGTTTCGTACCGCTGGGGCAGGTGGACACCGACTTGGTGCACAACTTAGTGAAGCACTACCGCGAAGAGTACGGGCTGGAGATCGGCGTGCTTACACCAAGCGCCGTCCCGGCGGAGATGATCAACCCGGACCGTGGGCAGATAGACGGGGAGTCGCTGGCCGACTACTTGGGCACGCTGTTCCCGGCCGACTTCGAGGACCCCAACGTGGCGCTCATCGGCCTGACGGCGCTGGACCTGTACGCGGCAGATAAGGACTGGCACTTCCAGTTGGGCCACGCAAACTGGTCGGAGCAGTCTCGGGCAGTGGTGTCCACGTACCGGATGAACCTGGGGACGTTCGGCCTGGTAGATGACGAGCGCGTGTTCTCGCGGACGCGGAAGCTGGTGACGAAGTACTTGGGCTTGATGTTCTACGATCTGGCCCTGAGCAGCGACCCCAAGAGCCCGATGTACGGCAACATTCTGCGCGTGACGGATTTAGACAAGATGCAGGAGCCGCTTCCCGTCGCTGCGAGCCGCTGAGCGACGCCAGCCGTTGCAGCGGCACAAGGGCAGGGGGCTGCCTTCCGGCTAGCGGCTAAAGCCGGACCGGCTCGCGGCCCTTGCGGGCGCGCTCGGCGGCGAGGATGCGCTCGATCTCGTCCACGCAGGCGTGGAGGTCGTCGTTGACGACGGTGTGATCGAACTCGTCGGCGACGGCGATCTCGTCGCGGGCGGTGCGGAGGCGCAGCTTGAGCTGCTTGACGGTATCGGTGCCGCGGGAGCGGAGGCGCCACTCCATCTCATCCCGGGACGGCGGCAGGAGGAATATGGTCACGGCGGAGGGACAGAGGGACTTGATGTAGCGGGCACCCTGGATGTCGGTACGCATGATGACGTCCTTGGCGGCGGCCAACGCCTCGCGGATGGGGGGCTTGGGGACGCCCTTGCGCTGATCGTAGACGACGGCGTGCTCCAGGAACTCCTCGTTCGCGAGCATTTCGTCGAATTGCTGGTCAGACAGGAAATAGTAGTCCACGCCGTCGGTCTCGGTGAGACGGGGAGGGCGAGTGGTGGCGGTGACGGCGAAGTGGTAGGGGCGCCTGAGGGCCTTCAGGCGATCCAGCACGGTGTCCTTGCCGACGCCGGAGGGGCCCGTGATGACGACGAGGAGCGGGCCGGGGTCAGCCTTGGGCATACGCGAGGCTAGTCTGCCGACCCTCGGCGGGGACCGCCGCTACGTAGGCCGGCGACGCGGCCGGCGATGGCTTCCGGGCTAATGGCGGCCAGCATCAGGGAGCCGTCGTCCATGAAGACAACGGCCTTGGTGCGGCGGCCTTGAGTGATGTCTACGATGACACCCTTCTTCTTGCCCTCACGCACCTTCCGCTGAATGGGGGCTGATCCGGGGCTTACGATTGCCACCACGCGGTTGGCAGCGATGAAATTTCCGAAGCCGACGTGGATGAGTTCAGTCTCCATGGACGTCCCTCCTCCTATCGAGTGCAACCACTCGACACCAGGTCAAGGTCCCGCCAAAACCAGGGATATGATACCGCAACGGCCCCGGCATTGCGAATAGTGGTCTGCCCACGGGCGAGGGCCCCGGCCAAGCCCAGCATTACGGCCAGACGGTGGTCGCCGCGGGAGGAGACGGTGGCGCCGCGGAGCCCAGCGCTGGGGCGGACGCGCAGGCCGTCAGGCAGCTCCTGCATGTCGGCACCCAAGCGGCGCAGCTCGCGTGCGGTGGCCCGGATACGGTCGGACTCCTTGACCCTGAGCTCGGCGGCGTCGCGGATGATGGTCTCGCCGCGGGCGAAGCAGGCAGCGAGGGCGATGAGGGGAAGCTCGTCGATGGCGCGGGGCACGAGATCGCCCTCGATGACGGCGCCTCGGAGGCGAGAGGAGCGAACCGTGATGTCGGCGACCGGTTCGGGGCCGGGAGTGCGCTCCTCTTCGAGACCGATGTCTGCGTCCATGAGACGGAGGATGTCGAGCACGCCGGTGCGGGTGGGGTTGAC
>CAYFYG010000205.1:0-1601 GCA_964347225.1 uncultured Dehalococcoidia bacterium
CTCCCTCTGCCCACGTCGGCTCGCCTAGCGCGTGCAGGTGAGTGAAACCTGCCAGCACATTCTTGTGGGCTATGCCATCTCGCTTCTGGTCGATTCCGTGTCCGCGCTCCAGAGAGTACACCATCGTCAGGCCATCGACGTTGTCCAGTTTCGCGTAGTGGAACTCGTGGCCCCGTATGCGCTGTCCGACTCCAAGAAACGGGGTCTCACCCACGACATGACCGGCGACGTACCCGTGCCCCTGGGGACGCGCGGTGAAGCTCACGTCGATGGGCAGCGCGCCGACCATCTCGAACGTCCGCCCCTCCCACCGAAGTGTCCTTGCCAGGTACAGGAGCCCCGCACACTCCGCATAGACGGGCAACCCCTCATCGATGGCAGCCGCGATCTCTGCCCGGAGTTCCCTGTTCGCTTGCAGCTGCCCCGCGAAAACCTCTGGAAACCCGCCCCCAATGTAGAGTCCGGAGATAGCTGGAAGATGCGAGTCCTCCAGGGCGTTGATGTGCACCAGCTCCGCGCCCGCCTGCTCCAGCGCCTCCAGGTTCTCTGGATAGTAGAAGCTGAACGCCTGGTCCCGGATGACGCCCAGCCGCATGAACCTTGACGGCGCTGGGGTGGCTCGCTCCGCCGGCGGTGTGAGTCCTCCTGCGCTCTGCGCAACGCCTAGCACGGCGTCGATGTCCACGTAGGACTCCACGAGTTCTCGCGCTCTGGCCACCTTCTCCACCAGCGGTGCGGCCTCGCCCTGGGGCACCAGCCCCAGGTGCCGTTCCGCTATCGTCACTCGCCGGGCCTTTGGCAGGCAGCCGAGCACCGGGATCTGACAATACTGTTTGATGGCGTGTACCAGCATCGACTCATGGCGGCCGCTGGCAACGTTGTTGAGGATCACCCCTGCGATGTCGATCTCCGCCTCAAACTGCTGGTACCCGCCCACAAGCGCCGCCACGCTCCGGGTCATGCGGGTGGCGTTCACCACCAGGATCACCGGGGCACCAAGCAGCCGCGCCAGTTGTGCGGTGCTACCGCTCCCGGCCAGGTTCAGGCCATCGTAGAGCCCCATGGCTCCTTCGATGATGGCTAGGTCCGCCCCGGCAGATGATCGGTGGAACGATCCGAGTACGGCCTGCCGGCTCATCATGAACAGGTCCAAATTTCGGCAGGGGCGTCCCGCCGCGGCGGACAGCCAGCTAGGATCGATGTAGTCGGGCCCCTTCTTGAACGGCTGCGTCACCAGTCCGCGCCCGGCCAGCGCCGCGCATAGCCCGACGCAAACAGTAGTCTTTCCCGAGCGCCCCTGTGGGGCCGCGACAACGACCCGCGGGACTGTCACTCTATCAGATCTCCTGAATCGTGATGGACTCCGAGGGGCACACCGACACGCAAGCCATGCAACCGGTGCACTCAGCGGCGTCACCGCTCACAATGGCCACTTTCTCGGGATCCTCCGCCGTCTCAGGTGCCGGGACGTCGGCCGGCCTGGCGTCCAGCGATAGGATGTCGACCGGGCAGTTCTCAGCGCAGTCGCCGCATCCCTCGCACGTCTCGACGTTGATGGTAACGATATATGCCATTAGCCCATTCCTCCGTCTTGACCTCCT
>CAYFYG010000206.1:0-1885 GCA_964347225.1 uncultured Dehalococcoidia bacterium
AGGTCATCACCTCCATCCGCTCCCCCAAGAGCGAATACGGCTCCCCCAGAGCCCGGGATGAGCCCAACAGGGAGGAACACTCTATGGCCAGGGGCCCGCACCCCGCCCGGCACGAAGACTGCAGCGGTTTCAGCAATAACGGTGGAGACTCGCGTCGCAGGCGATCCCCATCTCGTGGCTTCCTCATCGGCATGGGCGTGGTTATCCTGTTCGCCCTGTTCCTGGCCGCCGTGGGCGCCATCGCTGCCCAATCCCCATCCGGCAGTGACCTTGAGGCGCCCGTACCTCTGCCTGACGAATCGCCCATTCCGGTGGAGGTCACCGTCGTCCCTCCTGAAGTGACCCCCGATCCGGAATTCACTGGGGCTATTCCCGATCCGGAAGGCTCGGTGAGCGAACCTGAGCCCACATCCTCCGCGGTCGAGGCGCCGAGGACCGCCGCCAGCTCCTGGTCGGCACCGCCCACGCTGGTGCCGCCCGCCCCCGCGCCGCCGCCGCTGCCCGAAACCGTCCGCCTGGCCGCGGAGGCGAGCGATGCCTACGGCGTGCGCATCGTCCTCGATGGCCAGGACTGGGGCCCGGATGAGGCGTCCCAGGTGGCCAACGTCCAGGCGGTGATCAGCGCTATTGACCGCCTCCCGGACACGGTCATCTCCGCCGTCGTCGCTCACGTCCACGGCCCTCTCGCCTTCGTCTCCAACAACGAGGGCCGCACCCTGGACGGGTGGCAGCCCTACGGCGGCCACCCGGTGACCTACTACACGAACTCCGACCAGGGCCGGGCGGGCTATCACGCGAGCAACCAGGTGGTGGTCAGTGTGGGCGCCGCCAGCATCTCCATCGGGCACGAGATACTACACGCCTACCAGTTCCGCAACGCGAGCCCGGACGAGTACGCGCTGGCACTGCTCCAGCCGGAGATTCGCTCCTTCATGGAGGCGACGGGCTGGCGGCAGAGCGGCAGCGACGAGCAGGTGCGGCAGACGATCAACCAGCCGTGGTCCGCGCTGGACTCCCTGTACGTGTACGAGGGTCGCACTCTGACCTATGGCATAGCGTCCGGCGCCACTGGCACCATCGCGCCCAGCAATCCCGTCGAGGCGTTCGCCGCGACGGGCTCCATCTACTACACGCGGCCGTCCTGGATGGCCCTGCCGGACTGGCCGGACTACTGGGCCTGGTTCAGCGATAACCTGGGCTAGCGCCCTAGGGCCAGTCGCTGGATGAGCCAGCGGGGGAGGCCCTCTTTCTCCATCAGCCGCTGCGTGGCCGCTATGTCGTACTCCACACGGTGCAGCGTGACCGTCTCTGACTCGGTGTCATAGATGGCGTAGGCGGCGCGGGGATCGCCGTCGCGGGGCTGGCCCACGCCGCCGGGGTTGATGACGAGCTTGCGCTCTCGGCTCAGCCGCAGGCGCGTGCGGTCCTCCAGGTAGTAGACCTCGCACCCGTGGGGGAACTCCTCGCCTTGTACGGCCAGCGTAGGGACGTGGCTGTGGCCGACTAGAGAGAAGGGTGTTTCCTGCCGCTCGAGGTGGGCCAGGGCCGCCTCGTGGGAGCGGAGGTACTCCCAGATGGGCTCGCGGAGGGTGCCATGGACCAGGGTGAAGTCGGCCTCCGCCGGTGTGGGGTGGAGGCCGGGAGTCGCGTATGTCACTTCCGGGAGGGCGTTGAGGAATGCGGCATCGTCCCGAGGCAGTTGGGCCCGCGTCCAGTGGGCGGCCGTCGCCGCGTCGGCGTTGAACTCCTCCGTGCTCAGCACCCCTGTCCCCGCGCGGTCGTGGTTGCCGGCCACCAACGTGGCCCTGGCCTCTCGAAGGCGGGACACGCATTGCGCGGGCTGTGGGCCGTAGCCGACGATGTCGCCCAGGCACCACACGTCGTC
>CAYFYG010000207.1:0-2723 GCA_964347225.1 uncultured Dehalococcoidia bacterium
CTGGACTACATCTTCCACCCCCGCTCGGTGGCCGTTGCGGGTGTGTCGCCGCCCCAAGTGGGGTTCGGCGGCGTGGGTGCTGGGTTCGTGATCGGCCTCCAGGACATGGAGTTCCCCGCGATCTACCCCATCAACCCCAAGCACGAGGAGATCGAGGGACTGAAGTGCTACCCGAGCCTCTTCGACATCGAGGGGCCCGTGGACCACGTCATCTCGAGCGTCCCCGCCCGCGTGGTCCCGTCGCTGGTGGACGACTGCATCGCCAAGGGGGTAAAGTGCATCCACTTCTTCACCGCCGGCTTCAGTGAGACGGGCGAGGAGGAGAAGGCGGAGCTGGAGGCGCAGGTCGTGCAGCGGGCGGTGGAGGCCGGGATCCGCGTCATTGGCCCCAACTGCATGGGCTTGTACGTCCCCGCGAGCAGGCTGGCGTTCATGCCAGGCTTTCCCAAGGAAGCGGGGCGAGTGGCCTTCATCTCGCAGAGCGGGGGTAACGCCACGGAGATGGTGTACACATCGGCGCCCCGGGGAGTGCGCTATTCCAAGGTTGTGAGCTACGGCAACGCCGCCGACATCGACGAGGGCGAGCTACTGGAGTACCTGGCCGAAGACCCGGAGAGCGAGGTCATCTGCGCCTACATCGAAGGCGTCAAGGACGGGCGCCACTTCTTCGAGGCGATGCGCAAGGCCGCCGCCGTCAAGCCCGTGATCGTCCTCAAAGGGGGACGGACGGAGGCCGGCACGCGGGCCGTACACTCGCACACGGGGTCGCTGGCTGGCTCCATGGAGGTGTTCGATGCCGTGCTGCGACAGGTGGGCGCGGTGCGGGCCGACAGCGTAGAGGAGATGGTGGACCTGGCGATCGCCTTCGCCTCCGCTGGCCTGGCGGACAGCGGGCCCGGGGCCCTCACGGGCCCCAACGTGGTCGTCGTGGGCGGCGGGGGCGGCTTCAGCGTCTTCGCCGCGGACGAGCTGGACGAGGCGGGCCTGCGCTGTCCCGTCCTGCCGGAGGCCACGCAGCAGGCGCTGCGGGAGTTCACGCCCGTGGCCGGCACCAGCGTGCGCAACCCAGTGGACACGATCATGGTGTTCGATCCATCGAAGCTGAGAGATACCATCGAGGTGGTGGGCTCAGCGGAGAACATCAACGCCGTAATGTTCCACACCAACTTCAACTTCGGGGGATGGCGACGCTCAGCGATTTGGTTCGACCCCGAGACATATCGACAGAAGGCGGCCGAGGCGCTGGTCGAGGCCCGCCAGGCCTGTGACAGGCCCCTCGTGCTGGTGATGAGGCCCGCGCTGGACACGCAAGCGATGGAGCAGACGCTGGCGTTCCAGGAGCTGTGCTGGCAGGCTGACATTCCCGTCTTCCCGACGATCCCGCGGGCTGCCAACGCCCTCGCCAAGGTGCTACGCTGGCGCCAGGCACGGCGCTAGCTCGAGACCACCGGATCATGATGGGGCTCACCGAGATACGACGCCGCAAATTTCAGTTCGCTTTGATCACCCTTCTGGTGACCCTGATCGCATACCTCGTCCTCATGATCAACGGCCTCGGCATCGGTCTGAACGAGCAGGCGGGCAGCGCCCTGCGAGGGCTGGACGCGGATGCCCTGGCCTACGCCAGCAACAGTGATCTGAGCGTTATCCGCTCGGAGCTTGCTGGGGAGACGGCAGAGCAGCTGGGCCGTATGGAAGGCGTCAGCGACTGGGCTCCCCTGGGCTACGTCGGGGTGAATGTGCGGGATGGGGAGGGAGACACTACCTCCGCCGCCCTCCTGGGCTTCGAGCTCGGTTCCATCGCCGAGCCCGACGTCACGGACGGCAGGCCGCTCGAGTCCCGGGACGAGCGCGGTGTGCTGGCTGACTCCGCCTTCCTGAAGACATCCGATCTTTCCATCGGCGACCGAGTCGTGGTGCCCTCGCGGCTCAGGGAGTTCGAGTTCACCATCGTGGGTGAGGTCGATGAGGGCTACTTCTTCTTCCAGCCAGTGGTCTACCTGCTCCTCGACAGCTGGCGCGAGGTCAAGTACGGCGCTGAAGACCCTCAAGCGCCGCTGGCCAGCATCGTTCTCCTGCGGGGCGACGACCTGGCAGGCCGCACAACCGACGCGTACGAGGTCGTCTCCAAGGGAACCGCCTTCGCCAACATCGAGGGCGTGCAGGGGCAGCAGATGACGGTGAACGCGCTGCGGGTGTTCGGCTTCGCTATCGGCGCCCTAGTTATCGGAATCTTCTTCTACGTGCTCACCATGCAGAAGACAGCGCAGGTGGGGCTGCTGAAGGCTCTCGGCGCAGGCAACGGCTACGTCTTCCGCCAACTGCTGCTGCAGGTGCTGACGGTGACTACGCTGGGGGTGGTCGTCGCCGTGCCTGTCGCCTATGCCACGGATAGAGCGCTGAACCAGCTCCCGGAGACGGTGCCCGTTGCCTTTACGGGCTTCACGTTCGTCCTGACCTCCGTGCTGGTGGTGACGACCGGCATCGTCGGTGCCCTATTCTCGGTGCGCCAGTTGGCCCGCGTCGACCCTATCATTGCTCTCGGGCATCAGGAGTAGGATGAGCGCCACTCTGTCGGTAACGGGGTTGAACAAGACCTACGGCAGCGGGGCGCTGGCGGTGCATGCCGTGCGAGACGCCAGCTTCAGCACGGAGCCGGGGGACTTCGTGGCCATCGTGGGGCCATCGGGATCGGGGAAGACGACGCTGCTGGCCATGATCGG
>CAYFYG010000208.1:0-3233 GCA_964347225.1 uncultured Dehalococcoidia bacterium
CGCCCAGCCAACCGCGCCTTGCGCTTCCACCTAGAGCGCAGCATCCTGCCCGGCCTGGCCCTCTACCAGACCCTGCTGGAGGAGAGCGACGACCGGGAGGCAGTCCTGGCCGGGATGGAATCCCTCATGGCCCCGTCCCTTGCTGGCCTTCGCTGGCTCATGCCCCTCATCGGCCGCCTGCCCGATCCCTTCGCCGCCTTCCGCCGCATTGTCCCGCCGGTCGTGCGGTTCGCCTTCCCCCCGGAAGGATGGGGCATCGAACCCGTCGAGGACAGCGAGGACTGCATCGCCTTCAACATCCATCGTTGCGTCTACCTCGACACTCTCACCTCGTACGGTGCCCCGGAACTGACGCCCGTCTACTGCGCTGGAGACGACATGGTGTTCGAGGCGCTCCCGCCGTCCATCACCTGGGAGCGCACGATGACGATGGGGCGCGGCGGTCATCACTGCGATTTCCGTTGGTGCCGCGGCCCGTCTGGGGGGACGACGCCGACCTTGGGCCGATGATGACAGAGCCGGTGGCCCGGCGCTTGCCTCCGCTAGCCCCTTCCACTAGCCTAGAGGCGATTCACTGACCGAAGGGAGGGCTTCCCCATGCTCACGTACCTCGTAGGCGTTCCCGACTGGAACGACATCAGCGATTGGCTGGCCGGCGACGGCGCCCGCATTCTTGCCATCATCGGCGTTGCCATCGTCATCGACTTCGCCCTTCACCGCATCATCCCCCGCGCCCTGCGGCTCGCCGTCGAGCGGCAGATGAAGGACATGCCGGAGGAGGAGATCGACCAGCGCGCGAACACCCTCGCCTCGGTCTTCACCGGGTCCGGACGGTTGATCCTTCTGCTGGTGGCTCTGCTCACTCTCCTCCCCCTGGCTGGCATCAACATCGCCCCCCTGCTGGCGGGCGCTGGCATCATAGGCATAGCTCTCGGCTTCGGCGCTCAGAGCATGGTCAAGAATGTCCTCAGCGGCATCTTCATCCTTCTCGATAATCAGTACTCGAAGGGCGACGTGGTGTCTCTGGCTGGCGTCACCGGCCTCGTCGAAGAGGTGGGCCTCCGCCGTACCGTCCTCCGCGATCTCGATGGCAGCGTCCACTATGTCCCCAACGGCGAGATCATCGTCGGCTCAAACCTCTCTCAGGAGTACTCCCGCGTCAACCTCGATGTTGGCGTCTCCTACAGCGAGGACCTTGACCACGTCATGCGGGTCATCGATCGCGTCGGCGAGGAGATGGCCGCCGATGGCGAATGGGGGCAGTACATCATCAGCCCGCCCAAATCGCTGCGGGTGAACGACTTCGGCGACTCCGGCATCGAAATCAAGATCCTCGGCGACACCATGCCGATCCAGCAGTGGGCCGTCATGGGGGAGTTGCGCCGCCGCCTCAAAAAGGCGTTCGACGAAGAGGGCATCGAGATACCCTACCCCCACCGCGTGATGGTCACCCGCGGCGCCAAGGCTACCGACATCCCTGAGGCTCCCGCCGCCGAATAGACTTCCGCGGCGCAATCTTTGCCGCCTCTGGCGGAGGCCTGAGGCCGGCCCTTCGACTGCCTCTTCATCAGTGCCATGGCCGCGGGTGGCTAGGTCGTGGTGTTTTGACAATAATCAGATGCGCCCCTACAATGTCGCCACGGGTGGGCTGCCCAGAAAGGGGGCTTCTCATGAAGCGCACGAAGGACGCCGCAAGCCCGTCCGAGGCGGAGGACACCTCCCGCCGTCCCAACCGGCGACAGGCCCTGGCCCTTGGCGGGGCGGCCGCCGCAGCGGCCGCCGTGGCCGCGCTGGGGGCGAACGGCGGCAAGAAGGCCCAGGCCGCCACGGGCGACGAGATGATCCTGGGACAAGCCAATACGGCTGGGGATACCACTGGGCTGGGGGCGGACGTGTTCGGCGGGGCGCTCGAGGTCACGAACTTGGGTGGCCCCGCTGCCATAGCCATCCAAGGGGTCTCCAACGGGGGCGAGCACCCCGGGGGGTTGGCTACCGCAGTCATGGGACGAAACCTCACCGACGGTCCAGGGGTCTTTGGCTCCAGTGCAGGCGGGGCCGGTGTCTACGGCTGGGGCCAAGGCGATGGGCCGGGAGTGTCGGGAGGCTGCGATGGCGCAGGCGCGGGGGTTTTCGGTGGTGGCAGCTCCGGCCAGGGCGTGTACGGCATCAGCACCGCGGGTAACGGTGTGGAGGGGCAGCACCTGTCGAACACAGAGCCGGGCTCCGCAGTCTACGGTCTGAACATGGGTGTCGGTCCCGGTGTGCAAGGGCGGGCTGACGGTGAGGGTGCTAGCATCCATGGTTGGAAGCCGCCTTTTGCCACCGGGCCGGGCGCCGCTGTCGAGGGCCAGGCTAGCGGCGGCAATGCCGGGGTTCACGGCAGTAGCCAGAGTGGCCCCGGCGTCGAGGGTGAGAGCCAAGGGGCGGAGGGCGTTCGTGGCGTGACGCACGCGGTTCCGTCGGGATTCGGGCCATGGCATGGTGTCCTGGGTGTCTCATTGAAGCCCGGCGTACGGACTCCCTCTGGCCCAGACGACTACGGTGACGCTTTCGGTGTGTTCGGACACAGTGGCGGCGGTCCAGGCGTCAATGGCCTGAGCGAGAAGGGCAGTGGGGTTAGTGGCTCCAGCAACCATTCCTACGGCGTTAGGGGGCACACATACGGCGCCCCGTCCCCAGAAAATTTCCCTGTTGGAGTGGCAGGATTAGCCCTGATAAGACTCGATGAAGACCCGGCTGTGCCTGCGGAAGACGGGCCGGGGACCGGCGTCTTTGGCCGCAGTGGCAGCGGGACCGGCGTCGGCGCCATGAGCGACAGCGGCTACGGCGTTCAGGGCCGCAGTCAGAGCGGCATCGGTGCCGTGGGCCGCAGTGAGAGCAACGTTGGCGTGGCAGGCGTGAGCCCAGGCGAGAGCGCCGCCGTTCTGGCAGAAAGTGCTATCGGGATAGGCCCGTGGGAGCCGGACGGCGGCCTCGCCCTGGATGTCATCGGCAAGGCGCGTTTCTCAACCGCAGGCGCGGCGGTCGTACCCGCGCGCACGGGCAGTGCCACGGTGGCCAACCCGGCTGTGACGCCGCACAGTCACATCACGGTGACCTTCACGGGCGATCCTAGCCGCGCTCAAGTCTCGTGGGTGGAGCGCGACGCCGGGAACGGCTTCACTGTCCACCTGTTGGGCAAGTCGCGGTCTCCGATACCCTTCACATACCTGATCGTGGAGCCGGGCCCGTAG
>CAYFYG010000209.1:0-2464 GCA_964347225.1 uncultured Dehalococcoidia bacterium
TCGCCGCGGCGAGCCCCCGCATGCAGGGCATCAGTCTCGGGCCGGCCGACCTTGCGGCTTCCAGGCGAATGAAGACGACGAGGGTCGGTGGCGGCCATCCGGGGTATCAGGTGATCGGCGATCCCGATCCAGATAACCCCGACGCGCAGCGACCATCGGCGCAGCAAGACCTCTGGCACTACACGCTGGGTCGCATGGTCGACGCCTGCAACTCATCGGGCATTCTGCCGTTCTACGGCCCGTTCGGCGCCATCGACGATCCGGCGGCGTGCGAACTTCAATTCAGAGCCTCTTTCCTGATAGGCTGCGTCGGGGCCTGGACCCTGCACCCGAGCCAGATCGACATCGCCCGGCGGGAATTCAGCCCCCCAGTCGAGGAAGTGAAGATGGCGAAGCGGATCATCGAAGCCATGGGCGATGGAACGGGCACGGCGATGCTCGACGGGAAGATGCAGGACGACGCGACGTTCAAGCAGGCGCAGGTGATGGTGAGGACGGCCCGCATGATCGCCGAGCGCGATCCAGAGTACGCCGGGCTCTACGATCTGTGATGCGGCGAGAAGGGCGAAGGCAGGACGGTTAGGGGAAGACGAGATGCGCTTTTACGAGTTCGAGGCCAAGAAGCTTCTCGCCAAGCGCGGCGTCCGCCTGCCCCAGGGGGGCACCGCCGAGACGGCGGAGGAGGCCGGGCTGCTGGCGGCGGAGATCGGCGGGCCGGTGGTGCTGAAGTCGCAGGTGCTGACCGGGGGCCGCATGAAGGCCGGCGGCGTCAAGTTCGCCGACACGCCGGAAGAGGCACAGAAGGAGGCGGCCGCCATCCTGGAGCTGGAGATCCGCGGGCAGCGCCCCCGCTGCCTACTCGTGGAGGCCAAGGCCGCCGTCAAGAAGGAGTACTACGCCGGCATCACCTACGACGCCATCGCCAAGCTGCCGGTGATGATCTTCAGCGATATGGGCGGCATCGACATCGAGCAGGTGGCGGAGGAGCACCCGGAGCACGTGGTCAAGGCCAACTTCTCCGCGCTCACGCCGTTCTCGGACTTCCAGGCTAAGGAGTTGATCCGTTCCCTGGGCATCGGCGGCGGCGACCTCGTGCGGCTGACCGACGCGATGTCCCGCCTGGCGAGGGCCTTCACGCAGTACGGCCTCACCCTGGCGGAGGTCAACCCGCTGTGCCAGCTTGAGGACGGGACGTTCGTGGCGTTGGACTGCCACATCGACATGGAGGACGAGGCGCGGAACCGCCAGACCGCGATCCTGGAGGAGCTGGGCATCGGCGAGGGCGAGGCGCGGCAGGCGCGACCGCCGACCGACTTCGAGGTGAAGGGCGCGCTGATAGACCAGCAGGACCACCGCGGCGTGGCGGGGCGGGTGGTGGAGTTCGACGGCGACCTGGGGCTGGTCATCGGCGCCGGCGGCGGCAGCCTGACGATATTCGACGCCATCCGCAAGCACGGGGGGCGGCCCGCCAACTACTGCGAGATCGGCGGCAACCCCAGCGTGAACAAGGCGAAGGAGCTGGCCAAGCTCATCCTCAGCAAGCCAGGCATCGACAAGATCGCAGTCATCATGAACGTGGTCAGCAACACGCGCGTGGACATCGTGGCGCGCGGCGTCATCAAGGCCGTGGTGGAAGCTGGGCACGACCCCGCCGAGAAGATCGCCATCTTCCGCATACCGGGCTCCTGGGAGGAGGACGGCTTCAAGATCCTGGGCAAGTACGGTGTGGAGTACTGCGACCGCACGGTATCGATGTCGGAGGCCGCCCGCCGGGCCGTGGAGAAGATGGGAGCGGGCGCCTGATGTCAATCCTGATCGACGAAAACACAACCTTCATCATCCAGGGGATCACCGGCCGCGAGGCGGTGAACATGACCCGCGAGTGTCTGAACTACGGGTCGAAGATCGTGGGCGGCGTGACGCCGGGCCGCGGCGGCCGCGACGTCTACGGCGTGCCGGTGTACGACACCGTCCGCGAGATCACCTCCCGCGAGCGGGTGGACGGCTCCGTCCTCACGGTGCCGCCCGCCTTCACGCGAGACGCGGCGTTCGAGGCCCTGGAGAACGGCATCAAGCTCATCGTCATCGTCACCGAGCGCATCCCTCGCGGCGAGGTGGCACAGATACTGGAGCTGGCCCACACGCAGCAGGCCCGCGTCATCGGTCCCAACTGCCTCGGCATCATCTCCCCCGGCAAGTGCAAGATGGGCGGTGTCGGCGGGCCGGCCGAGGACACCCGCAAGGCGTACGAGCCGGGGCCCATCGGTGTTATGTCGCGCAGCGGCGGCATGACCACCGAGATCGCCAACACCTTGCGCGCCGCCGGTCTGGGCCAGAGCACCGCGATCAGCATCGGCGGCGACGCCATCATCGGCTCCACCTACGCCGAGCTGATGCCGCTGTACGAGGCCGACCCACAGACGAAGGCCATCGTCGTCTACTCGGAGCCGGGCGGGCCGATGGA
>CAYFYG010000210.1:0-3221 GCA_964347225.1 uncultured Dehalococcoidia bacterium
GCGGAGTGGCGGGAGCTACTCGGCTTCGGTCACCACGCGACCCAGCACGACCCGCCACGCAACAAATGCCATCGCCACGATAATTGCCCCCTCGATAACCGCCAGAGCCCTCAGCCCGATAACATCGGCAACCGCTCCCGCCACTATCGCTCCAATTGGGAACAGTGCCACGAGCGTGAGCATCAGCCCCATGACGCGCCCCCTGATCTCGTCCGGCAGCCGGATCAGCAGCAGCGTCTCGTAGGCCGCGAACAGAGCGCTCTCCGCTGAACCCGCCACGAAAAGCACAGCGCCCGTCAGCGGCACCCACTGGGAAAGCCCATAGGCGATAGCGGATACCCCCGTTCCCACTACGCCCGCAAACATCAAGAGGCCGATCAGGCGCTGCTTGCCGAACGTGGCTACCGCCATGGCGCCAATGACACTGCCGGCACCCAGGCAGGCGCTCAACGCCCCGAAGGTCTCCGGCCCCTTCTCCAACTCCTGCTCCACGAATAGGGGCAGCAGCAACACGTAGGACTGGCCCAGGATGAACGGGATCAGCATGGCCGCCGTAAGCTGTAGTAGGTCTCGGTGGGCACGCAGGTACTCGTATGCCTCACGAAGGTCGTCCTTCGCGCTCGTGGTGCGGGTTCTTGCGATGCGGCCGAAGGCGACGCCCACCCCCAGCATCATGAGCAACCCCATCAGGTATGCCCCGGAGGTGACGAAGTAGGCACCAGCGATACCCAGCAGGGCGATGAGCACGCCACCTGTCGCCGGGCCCGCCACGTTTGGCAGGCTATGGCCCGCCGTGTTGAGGGAGATGGCGTTCATCAGGTGCTTACCCGGCACGAGCCTGGCGGTCATCGCCTGGCCCGCTGGAAAGCGTAGCGCCATGAGCAGGCCGCCTATCACTGCCGCGGCGAGCACGTGCCAGATCGCTATGAAGTCCGTCGCTACTAGCAGTCCAACCGCCATTGCTGTCAATAGCGCCACAAGGGTGCCCGTCACCAGCAGATCGCGCCGGTTGATGCGATCCGCGACGATCCCCATCGGTATCGATCCCAGGGCAAAGCTGATGCCCCACGTCCCTTCCACTGCTCCCAGGAGCAGCGCCGAGTCGGTCAGTTGCACCGTGAGCCACCCGCGTGACGTGAACTGAATCATCAGGCCCATTGCCACGATGAGATTGCTCAGCCAGAACAGTCTGAACTGAGGGTATGACAGTGAGATGATCGGTCGCCTAACCCAGGCCCGTTCCGGCTCCCGAACCTCCAGTTCTTCGCCCGCGTCAGTCATTCTCCACTGGCTCTCCGACCCTGCACCCGCCCGCCCACGAGTATAGCCTGCGCGTCATGTGGTGGCTCCGTGTCGCAGCAAGACCCATTTCGATCGTCGCCGTCCGGCAGCGATCTGCTTTCCTGGTTGAGGGGTCGCCGCGACCCTTGACGGATTGGACGCGGCACCGGCCAACCGCCGCAATAGAGTCGTTCACCAGAAGCCAGTCCCGGGCACCGTGCTGACGGCCCCCCCGACGGGTCAGGCCTTCTCGACTCCCGTTGTCCTTGGTCCGGAGGGGGCTTGAGATCTCCTACGATGTCTGGCGCTCCACAGGTGCCTCGCCCTTCCTATCTGCCCGTTCGCGCCAGAAGTGGACGAAGCGGCCGATGGCGCGCGCCGCTCTGCCAATGGATGGGTAGATGGCGACGCCCCCGTCCACGAGTCTCCGGTGCGCCCCGACCACAGCCCGCCAACGCCACTCGTCAGGCGAATCCGGCGGACCCAGCACTACGGCCATGGGCTTGGTGGTGTTGCGGTTGATTTCGACGAGCATATCTGCGAGCCCGTGAAGGGCAACGTCGCCATTGGGGCGGCCCAGGATCCAATCCTCACCCATGTTGGCGATGATAACGTCGAAGCGGCGGCTGCGGCTCATCATCTGGAGGATGTAGACGCCCAGCAGGGGGTTCTCAGCCAGGATGGACTGGTCCACTGGGTTGCTCACCCAATCCCAGAGCTGAGGGGCACGCTCCCGAAGATCCTGACGTATCTCCGTCGGCAGTGGGATGACAGCGAGCTCAGCCTCTTCGCAGAGGTCGGCCGACAGGACGGTGCGACCGCCGCCTCCGCCCAGGACGCCGGCACGAGCCCCGCTGGCTGGCTTCAGACGCGAGAAGGCGACCAGCAGGTCGATGGCCTCCTCCAGGCTCGAGACCTCAATGGCTCCCGCCTGCCGTATCGCCACACGCCAGACCTGTTGCGCTCCGGCCAGGGCTGCCGTGTGCGAGGCGGCCGCGCGGGTACCGGAGGACGTACGCCCCCCCTTGAGGACGATGACTGGCTTAGCGGCAGCCGCCCGGCGGAGGGCCGCCATGAAGCGACGGCCGTCGCTGATCCCTTCGATGTATGCGACAATGACCGTCGTCTCCGAGTCCTGAGCGAAGTAGTCAAGGAAGTCTGCCTCGTCGAGATCGAGGCCGTTGCCGTAGCTGATGACCTTGCTGAAGCGAAGCCCTCGCTGGGCACCGTGATGTACCAGCTCCACCGCGTTGCCGCCGCTCTGAGATAGGAATGCCGTGCTCCCTGGCTCCTTGGGGAAATCCGTTCGGAACGATATGCCCTGCCGCGGGTCGTACAGCCCCATGCAGTTGGGCCCAATGACGCGGATGTCGGCGCTTCGGGTGCGCCGAAGGAGCTCCTGCTCCAGCAACGCCGCATCCTCCCGTCCGGTCTCGCTGAAGCGAGCGGTGAAGAAGTGGACGGCCTTGACCCCTACGTGGCGACAGTCCTCAACGAGGTCCAGAACGCCGGACGCTGGGATGCAAGAGATGACGTAGTCAACAGGGCCGGGAACCTGCCGCAGGCTGGGATAGACCGTAAGGCCAAGCACCTCGGACAGTTCGGGGTTCACCGGATAGACGGCCCCCTTGTATCCGTACTCTAGGAGACAGCGGACGTAGTCGTGGCCAAGGCTTTCGGGGTTGGCGGAGGCTCCAACCACGGCGATGGCGCGAGGCTGGAAAATGGCTTCGAGCTCGGCGGCGTTGGCTGAAGGGCCGTTCATGGGAGGAGTTTCCGGGTGCTCAGGCATACTATTCCATCTATGACAGTTCAGCCGACACTTCGAGTGAGTGTAGTCCAGCAGCCCGTGAGCATCAATGGCTGTGACGTGTCAGTCTTCCACGTGCCGTACGCCCGGCGGAGTATCCTCCCGCGAGCTGCCGATGGTCACGCGGCCG
>CAYFYG010000211.1:0-5580 GCA_964347225.1 uncultured Dehalococcoidia bacterium
ACACCGCCGTCCTCACCGCCGTGGGAGCGGACATCGCCTTGGAGGAGGCGCTGCCCGGCGCGGAAATCGTGTGCGTGCCCTCGGTTCAGTCCACCCACTTTCGCAACTTGTACGGGGCCGAGGGACGGGTCCAGTACATCCCCCAGCGAGCCTCGGCCATCAAGCCCAACTCGCTACCGGACGACTGGCGAGGGGCGGAGATCGTCCTCCTCGGGCCTGTAGCGGGCGAGGTGGACAATGATCTCGCGGCCTGCTTTCCGGAGGCCCTCGTCGGCGTCTGCGCGCAAGGCTGGCTGCGGGAGATTGGGCCCGACGAGCGGGTGCGATCGCTGCCGCCGGAGCGATGGAGAGCGGAGAGCGTCCTGGATCCCGCGCACGTCCTCTTCATCGCCGATGAGGACTTCCCGCCTTCTCGCCGGAGGCGGGCCGTGTTGACGCGCTGGAGCCGACAGGTCGAGGTGCTAGCCTACACTCGGGCCGAGCGCGGCGCAGAGATCCGTTGCCACGGCACCTGGCGGCACATCGACGCGTTCCCGGCCGAGGTGGTGGACCCGACAGGCGCCGGCGACGTCTTCGCCACCGCCTTCCTGGTCCGCTACCGGGAGACGGGCGATCCCTGGGAGGCGGCCCGATTCGCCGCGGGAGCTGCCTCCTTCGTGGTGGAAGCCGACGGGCTGGCCAACACGCCAGACCGCGCGATGATCAAAGAGCGCCTGCGGGCGCACCCCGATATAATAGCCAAGTGACGATGAACCGCGAGGAGATCACCGACTACCTGCGACAGGTCCCGGATCTGGTCAACGAGGCCATCCACGGCCTTGGCGACGACAAGCTGCGTTGGCGACCGTCCGCCGACGAATGGTCAATCCTGGAGGTCTGCTGCCACCTGCGAGACGCCGCCGACTTCGAGGGGCGGCGCATCCGGCGCCTGGTGGAGGAGGACAGGCCAACGTTGGAGGCCTACGACCCGGAGGTCCTGGCCCAGGAACGCAATTACGAGGGCGATGACCCCCACCGGGTCGACATCGCCCTGCGCGCCTTCTTTGGCGGCCTGGCCTACCAACTGGAGGGGCTATCGGACGAGGAGTGGGAGCGCAGGGGCACGCACCCGGAGGTGGGAGCGGTGACGGTGCGCAGCCGCGCCGAGGCGGAGGTGGAGCACGCGCGGGCGCACTTGGAGCAGATCAGGGCGATCCGGGAGCAGATGTAGGGGCGACCCATTCTGCGGCGGGCGGGCTTGAGGTCGCCCGCAGTAGGCTTGTGCCACCCCACCCCAGAGTCGTTCGTCCCACCCAGCCCACCCCTGAACCCCGTTCAGACTCGGCCCCACCCCAGCGGGAAGCGCGGTGGAGGCCCAAAGGCCTGCACTGGGCCGATACGTGCCTACTCTGGGACGGCCAGGCCGATGAGGCGGTAGGTGAGCTTGGCGGCGAGCTGAGCGTTTGCCTTTGGGCCCAGGGAGGGCGTCAGCTCCGTGACGTCGAAACCTACGACACGCCGCCGGGCGGCGACGGTCTCCAGCAGCTCGCTGACCTCGTCCCAAAGGAGGCCGCCGGGCTCGGGCGTGCCCACGGCCGCCACCTGTGAAGGATCGAAGGCGTCCAGGTCGATGGTGATGTATACGTCGTCTGCGAGCTGCGCGGCTATCGAGTCCGGGCCGGCGGCGCGGTATTCGCCCGGGCTGTAGAAGGGGAGGCCGCGCTCCCGGATCAAGTCGTGCTCCTCGCGCTCGGCGCTGCGCAGGCCGACCTGGACGACCGGCGCGCATTCGAGGGCCCGCCGCAGGGTGCAGGCGTGGCTGTAGGGCGTGTCCATGTAACTGTCGCGCAGGTCGGCGTTGGCATCGAGGGCGAGGATGCTGAGACCGGCTGTCCGCTTCGCATGGGCGCGCACACCGCCCACGGCCACCGTATGCTCGCCGCCAAGGGTGACGACGAACTTGCCGTCGTCCAGGAGGTCGGCCACGACCTCTTCGATGCGATTCACCATAGCCTCCGGGGCGCCGGCGTGCGCGGCGAGTTCCGGCAGGGTGTGGATGCCCACGCGATATGGCTCGCGGCCGATGCCGATGTCATAGAGTTCCATGTTCTCGGAGGCATCGATGATGGCGGCGGGGCCCTCGCGGGCACCGACCCAGCCGCTGGCCGTGCTGTCGTAGGGGACGGGGAGGACCACCACGCGGGCCGTTTGGTGGTCGGCATATTCGGCAGGGAGAGCGGCGAAGCCCCGGGGCGGCCAGAACCGCTGATCGGTCACGGCAGGCCTACGCTAGTGCGAAGGGCGGCGGTGGGCGACGCCGCGGCCCACGTGCTTGCCGTAGTCCCAGTCCAGGGCAGGCAGCTTGCGGGCCGCGATGACGTCCTTGGCCTTTTGAGCCAGGGCGCTGACGATGATGGGCATGCCGATGGTGGCATCCACGTTGGCGGCGACGAAGGTGGCGTCCGGGGCGATCTTGCGCCACGACTGGGCCTCCTCAAAGGTGCAGCCGGAGAGGCCGCCCCACTGGGGTTGATCGGTGGTCACCTGGATGCCGTAGCTGTGGCCGGGCCGCTCGCGCTGGAAGAGATAGGCCGCGACGCCCGCCTGCTGGACAAAGTTCTTGGGGGTACCGCCGCCCACGTAGACGACACCGCTCTTGCTGGCCGTGAGCGCGAGATGGGCCGTCTCCAGGATGTCGCCGATTATGTCGAAGGCGATGCGCTTGCCGGTGCGCAAGCGCCCCTCGGCCACAGCGAGGCCGTGCACGCTGTCGCCGAAGGCGGGACAGTATACGGGCACGCCGTGCTTGGCGGCAGCGGTGAGGATACCCTCCTCCTTGGCCACCGGCGCCAGCGCCTGGCCAACTAGGCGGAAGTACTCGCGGGTGGTGTAGGAGCGGTCCTCGTCAAGGGTGAGTGAGAACTCGGTGAGGAAGCGTTCGCCGATGGAGAACTCGTGCTCAGGGGCAAGGGTGTCGTAGAAGCGGTAGATGCGCAGGTTGGCCAGGTGCACGTCCTCGCCGCCGTCGGCCGCACCCTGGAAGTGGTGGTGGCCGAGGGTCTCGTAGACGTCGTGGTAGAGGTTGGCGCCGGTGCTGACCAGGACGTCAATGAGACGGTGCTCGATGAGGTAGACGATGAGAGGGCGCATACCGGCGGGGACCATGGCGCCGGCAAGGCCGAGGAAGATCGTCGTCTCGTCCTTGAGCATCGCCTCCCAAATGGCCGCGGCGCGACCCAGGTTGCGGGCCTGGAAGGCGGTACCGGCCAGCCGCTGGGCGACGTCGGCGGCGGAGGCGGAATCGGTTATGACGAACGGGGTCACCTCCCCGGGGTGACCGTCCTGCATGTCAGTCCCTGCCCCGCGGCGCGGCGGCCGGCTCGGGGGCCTGCCCGCTGGCAGGCGGGGCTTCGAGGCCGCGCTCCAGCATGTTGACCTGCATCTCGCGCAGGCCGAAGCGGCGTCTCAGGTCATCGACGATAGGGGCGGCATCGAACGCCTTGCAGGAGAAGATGTCGGCCCAGATCAAACAGCGTTCAGGGAAGGTGTGTAAGGAGATGTGGCTCTCGGCTATCATCACATAGCCAGAGACGCCCCAGTCCTCCGGTTTTGTACCTCTATAGCGGACTACCGTCGGCGGCGCGATCTTCGTCATACCCATCTCTTGCGGGTACTGATCCAAGATCGCGCGCACGACATTCTCGTCGGCAAGCTGTTCAGGATCACCCCCGAATCCATCGACGATGACGTGCATCGCGTTCCCTCCTTACGCTGCAAAGCCCTCCGCCGCACCGGTCTCCGATACGTGGGGGCCACGGGAGGACGCGCCTATTCAGTTTTAAGCGCAACGGGCATCATAACACAGGCGCAGAGGGTATGCAATGAGACTGCGCATGAGGGGTAGGCATTCACCCCGGAGTCAGAGCACGGAGCCTAGCGCCGCGGCGCCGGCTGGGCCTGCCCCGGGGCCTCCAGGAGCAGCGTCTCCATCACCAGGCGGGGCTGGGCGTTCTCCCCCAGGTAACGCCGGGCCTCGTCCGCCGCCCGCACGAAGGCGGCCACTTCATCGGGGGGGAGGCAGGCCGCGTGTCGGCGCAGGTCGGGCAGGCGATCGACGTTGGCGACCCCGTCATCGGCCCCGCCTTGAATGATGAGGACATCCCGCCACCAGTCGCGCCATGCCTCCAACGTGGCGAGGAGCGCCTCGGGCCGGCGCCGGAACTCCGGAGCCAGCCGCTCCGCCAGCTCCAGGCGCTGGGCCACGCTCATGGAGGCCAGCGCCGCCGCCTGATCGAGGGTCTCTTTCCTTCGCTCCAGGAGCGAAGGGTCGGCCGCCGCCTCCAGCGCCCAGCCGATGCGGCCCGCTGAGAGGCGGGCGAGAAGGCGCGCCTTTTCCTCTTCCACACCCCGCTCCAGGAGGGCGGTTTCCACGTCCGCCAGCGAGGGGAGACGGAGCTCCAGCCGCCGGCAACGGGAACGAATCGTGGGCAGGAGGCGCGACTCGTCCGCCGTCACCAGCAGGAAGACGACCTGCGGCGGAGGCTCCTCCAGCGTCTTCAGGAAGGCGTTCTGGGCCGACGCGTTCATCTCGTCGGCAGGGTCGATGATCACGACGCGGCTGCGGCCCTCGAACGGCTTCAGCGCCGTCACCCGCTCCATCTCCCGTATCTGGGAGACGTGAATCCCTTTCCGCCTCTCGTCCTCTTCCTCGGCCTCCTCCACCGTTATCGTCTGCACGTCGGCGTGGATGGCGGTGGCGATGCGGCGGCAGGGCTCGCAGCGGTCGCACGGGGTCTCGTCGCCCTCGCAGTTGAGGGCCTGAGCCAGGGTCAGGGCCAGGGTATGCTTGCCCACGCGCTCCGGCCCGACGAGGAGGTAGGCGTGGGCGGCACGGCCGGCGGCGAGGGCACCTCGCAGGGCCGCAACCGCCCGCTCCTGGCCGACGAGGCCCCAGGGACCCTCAGTCACCGTTGAAGCCTCCCCCGAGAATGAACCAGACGAGATATGTCGCCTCAGCGAGGGCGATGCCGAAGATGAGCCCACCCAGCAGCCAGCTGATGCCGGCCCACGAGGTGCGGGCGAGCAGCGCGGCCACGAGCCCTATCGCGATCGCGGCGACCGCCGCGAGCGCGGCAGCCCCGGAGAAGAAGGGGCCAGCGAAAAGGAAGATGATGATGCCGAGGACCAGTCCGGCGGTGACGCGGAGCGCTACCTCGCCCGGGTGAAACGACCAGCGCTCCTTGCGCTGTCTCACACTCACTCCAGGGGCCAGACATCGGCCCGCATCAAGTCGTCGTACGTCTCGCGGAGGCGGATCAGCATCGCCTCACCATCCCTGACGAGCACGACAGCTGGACGCAGGGAGGCGTTGAAGTTGCTGGCCATGGGCAGAGAGTAGGCCCCCGCCGTTGCCATTGCCAGGAGATCGCCGGCCTCCAGAGGCGGCAGCTCGGCGTCACGCATCAGGAAGTCCCCCGACTCGCAGTACCGGCCAGCGATGGTGACCGTCTCGCGCGGCATGTCCAGCGCCTTGTTGGCCACCAGGGCCGAGTACTGCGAATCGTACAGCGGAGGACGGATGTTATCCGCGATGCCGCCGTC
>CAYFYG010000212.1:0-3923 GCA_964347225.1 uncultured Dehalococcoidia bacterium
ACGACGGCAAGGAGCTGACACGACCTCACGGCTGGCCCCTGCGGCTGGTGATACCCCATCTCTACTTCTGGAAGAGCGCCAAGTGGGTGCGCGCCCTGGAATTCATGGAGGGAGAACAACCCGGATTCTGGGAAAAATACGGCTACCACATGCGCGGCGACCCCTGGAAGGAAGAGCGCTACTCGTGACCGGCCGCTCTGCCATCGACGCCATCGACCGGCGGCTGCTGAACTTGATCCAGAAGGACTTCCCTCTTGCGATGCGCCCTTTCGTCGTCATCGGCGAACAGCTGGGCATTGGCGAGGAGGATGTCCTGACGCGGGCCCGGCGTCTGAAGGAGGCCGGCATCATCCGCCAGATCAGCGCGATCTTTGACAGTCGGCGCTTGGGCTATTCCAGCACCCTCGTCGCCATGGACATCCCCGAAGAGCACATCGACAAGTCGGCTAGCCGGATATCGGAGCTTCCCACAGTCAGCCACAACTACAAGCGAGATCACTCGTTCAACCTGTGGTTCACGCTGACGCTGCCTCCCGGCGCCGACTTGGAGGCGGAGGTGGCCCAACTGTCCGACGTGGCGGGAGCCCGACGGACGCGTACCCTTCCCGCGTTGCGTGTGTTCAAAATTGGCGTGGAGTTGGACTTGGAGCAGGGCGCCAACGTCGCCGACAAGAGGCAACCCAGCGAGCAGCCGCCGCGGAGGTTCACGGAGCAAGACCTGGACTACGTACGCGTCCTCCAGCAAGATTTGCCCCTGGAGCCGACGCCCTTCCAGGGCTGGGCGGAAAGCCTGGGCATCTCCGAGGACGAGCTGTTCACCAAAGCCAGAGACCTGGAAGCGTCAGGGGTGATGCGCCGTTTCGCCGCGGTCATCCGCCACCAGAAGGCAGGCTTCCTGGCCAACGCCATGATCTGCTGGCGAGTCCGCGAGGAGCACCTCCCCGAACTCGGCCATCGCCTCGCGTCCTATCCTCAGGTGAGCCACTGCTTCCAGCGCCCGGTCTATCCGGACTGGCCTTACAACATCTATTCCATGGTGCACGGTCGTAGCCGGGCAGAGTGCAAGGAGATCGCCCACCAGATGTCAGAGGACATCGGGGTCGACGACTACATCATCCTGTACAGCACCAAGGAGTACAAGAAGGAGCGGGTCAGGTACCACGTGAAGTGACATGAGCCGCAGGCGGTGCACGTCTGCACCTGCAGCGGCGTTTGACCCCTACTGACAGCCCTCTGTAGAATCTGCCTGTATGGATGACTACGGGCTCGATTTGGACGAGGTGGCCCGCGTCATTGACGCTGCCGATGTCTTAGTGATTCGCTTCGCCATCCTGGATAAACGACTGCTCATCGACGCCCGCGTCGGCGAGAGCGAAGGCCCACTCATCGTCATCGTTTCCAAGGCCAACTCTGTGGAGGAGCGCTTCAAGTCCCTGAAGAAGATGCGGCCGCGCCTGCCCCTGCCTGACAAGATCATGTCGTTCATGTGGCCGCGGCAGATGGAAACGTTCCGGGCTTCCGGGCTTTGGGAAAAGATCGAAGCCCGGATGGTGAGCCTAGGCGGCGAGGAAATGGTCAAGGTGTGCCAGTCCGTGTTCGAGGAACTTGAGCGGGAGGAGAAGGCGGAGGTGATGACCGCCATCCGCGGCGGGGAGACCTACCAGTCCCTGTGGGAACGCCCCCGCTAGCGGAAGACCACCTTGTGCACAGGCCTGCCTGCCGCAGGCAGGGCCACCGCTTCAGGCTGAGAGCCCGTTTCCTTGTGCGATGAGAATCATCGACCTCAGGAGTGACACCGTCACCCTGCCACCGCCGGAGATGCGGCAGGCGATTGCGGAGGCCCGGCTGGGAGATGACGTGTTCGGGGATGATCCCACCGTCAACCACCTGCAGGCGATGGCGGCGGAGATCATGGGCAAGGAGGCGGCCCTCCTCACCACCAGCGGCACCCAGAGCAACCTGACGGCGATGCTGGCTCATTGCCAGCGCGGCGATGAGGTGATCGTCGGAGATGAGGCGCACATCCTTCACTACGAGGCGGGGGGCGCCTTCGCTCTGGGCGGCCTCGGCCTGCGGCCGGTCCGCAACGACGACCAGGGACGATTGAATCTGGATGACGTGCGGAGCGCCACACGCGGCCGCGACGTCCACTTCCCTCCCACCGGGCTCATCTGCGTGGAGAACACTCACAACCGCTGCGGCGGCAGTATCCTCAGTGAGTCCGACCTGGCCACCGTGCGGCACCTGGCCAATGAGTACAACCTGCCAGTGCATATGGATGGGGCACGCCTGTTCAATGCCGCTGTGGCTCTGGGGGTACCGGCGTCCCGCCTGGCACGCCATACTGACTCCGTGGCCTTCAGCCTGTGCAAGGGACTCGCCTGTCCCGTGGGGTCTGTCCTCAGTGGCAGCGGGAAGTTCGTCGGCCGGGCGCGACGCTTCCGCAAGATGCTTGGAGGCGGCATGCGCCAGGCGG
Organism: uncultured Dehalococcoidia bacterium; assembly: GCA_964347225.1. Lineage (GTDB taxonomy): Bacteria > Chloroflexota > Dehalococcoidia > SM23-28-2 > RBG-16-64-32 > DAOUMF01. The sequence continues at coordinate 2,477 of CAYFYG010000212.1, forward strand.
GGATCATCGCCGCCGCCGGCGTCTACGCCCTCGAGAACATGGTCGACCGCCTCGCCGAGGACCATGAGAATGCCCGCCTTCTGGCGGAAGGCCTGTCGAGCATCCCTGCCATCACCCTGGCGCCGCCGCCGCAGAGCGACCTAGTGTTTTTCACCGCGGAGGGATGGAACCTGGGAGAACTGGTTCGCCGCCTGGGGGAGCGAGGCGTTCTCTGCCTGGACGAAGGCGGCCGGATCCGCATGGTCACTCACTACGGCATCGAGCGTCGGGATGTTGAGGAGGCGCTGGTCCGAGTACGGGGGCTGATGGCGGCGGGGGCGTGACCGTGCTGCGCGCCGCGCTGCTCTTGGCGGCCCTCTCCTTCGCGATCCTGCCGATGGCGGCATGCCAGGGCGAGACCTCCATCCTGTCCGGCGAAGACATCGTGTCCAACATCCCTTGGCGGGCACCGGAAGAGGCCCGCTACCGCCTGCTGGACGGCGAAGAGGCAAAAGGCGGCGGCATCCTTCGTATCGAATCCACAGACGGGGAGACCACCTTCACCCAGGTATTCGAGAACGAGGAGTTCCGCGATGAGGTAGTGGCGGTCGCGGACGCCCAGACCTTGCGGGCCAGGTCCGTGCAACGGGTGATTGAGGGGCCCGAAGGGCCGCGCCGCTGGGAGGTGCAGTACCAGGGCAGCACGGCGCTGGTGATTCAGCACACCGAAGACGATGAGCGCCATGACGAGGTCTCAGCTCCCACCCACTCCTACGATAGCTGGACCGACATCTTCCTCTGGCGCACCATAGACCTCCACGAGGGATACGAGGCCACGTATGCGGATGTGCTCTCCGCCACCCTCGCCGAGCCGCAGGTTATCTCTCAGGTGCTGGAGGTGACCGGGAGGGAGACGGTGGAGGTACCGGCGGGGATGTTCCACACCTGGCGGCTGGAGATCCGCACCTCCGCCGGCAAGCAGAGGGCATGGTTCGCCGACGATGAGGCACGGACCCTGGTCCGCTACGACAACGGGGACATCGTATTTGAGCTGCTATCGGTCGAGTGAGCGGCCCGGCGGGGTTACGGGTGGGCCCGGAGGGCCGGGCTCCGACTGGTCGACGGGCGAAGGCGCGGCGGTGGGCAGGGGCTGGGGGGAGGGCGACGACTGAGGCTCGGCGCTGCCGCCCACGTCAGCGATGAACTGGAAGAAGATGACGAAGGCCGCCAGCAGAAGCAGAATCGGCCAAAGCAGACGAACCTGAAGAATCCGGAGTAGCCTGGACATGAAGGCTCCCTTGCCAAACTGCTTTCGCTCCATATAATAGGCTAGTTGAACCGTCAAAGCCATGCCCTGCGTACCGCTCGTCACTCGCGATCCCAGCGCGGAGACGCTGGCTGAGCGTCCTCTCTCTGCCAGCGGGCATGAGGCTGTCTCGGCGCGCAGCACTGATGCCGCCATCCGCAG
>CAYFYG010000213.1:0-7779 GCA_964347225.1 uncultured Dehalococcoidia bacterium
TTGTCGCCTTCACGCACCTGGAAGGCCATGCGCAGGTTGGCGATGCGCTCACCCGTTTGGCGGAGCTCCTCATGGCTGACGTCCCAGCCGGTGACGGCGTTGATCCACTCGGGCATGCGCTCGTTGGGGCCCACAAACGTGATAAACATGCAGGTCCCGCTGCTGTTGACGATGTGCATGTACTCTGCGGCTCCCTTGTGGTGCTCCGCGCGACTGGTTGCCTGGGTGCGGTCCGTGACGGCGGGGGGGATCGCCCAGGCACCGCGGCCTGTGCCGTGGTATTGCGTGTGGCGGGCGGGCGTGGGGTCGAGCTTATACGTGGCGAAGTACTCGGGCTCGAGCTTGGCCTCGTGCATGGGGAGTTCCTCGCCCCCAATTTCCATCGCGAAGGGCTCCGCCTTCGGCCCGAGCTTCTCCGCCGCCTTCCGGATGCCATCGGCGAAGAGGTCGCCGATCCCCTCCCGCTTGCCGATGCGGTGCAGCATCTCGATGATGGCGTCGGTGCTGCCCCAAGTGAGTTCCAGACCCCCTGTGTCCTCACTACCTATCAGCCCGTTCTCGTAGCACTCAATAGCGAAGGAGATGGTGGAGCCGGCGGAAATCGTGTCCAGCCCGTAGGCGTTGCACAGATGGTTGGCGTACTGGAGGGAATCAATGTCAGCGTTGAGTGACAGGGTGCCAAACGCACACGCGGTCTCGTACTCGGCACGATGAGTGTGCTTCGGATAGGGGTACGCGCGATTACCCGACTCGTTGCTCTCGCTGCCGCAGGCCAGGGGGCAGTGCCAGCACCCGTAGACCTTTTCCATCTTCTCGTTGAACTTGGCCCCCATGAGCTGTTGGGACTGCGGAAAATCGACGGTTCCGACGCCGCCCCAGTTCTTCACCGGCGAGTCCCCGCTCATAGCCGACGTGCCCGTGATACCGGTGGTGCCGAAGGTGCGGAAGAACGTGGCGGCAGGCCCGAACTCGTCGATGGAGGTACGGACCAGGGCGCGGATATCCTTGTCATCGGCGGCCAGTAGCTTGCGGGAAGTGAGAGCAACAACGGCCTTGAGCTTTTTTGAGCCCATGACTGCACCCAGCCCGCTGCGGGCTGCCAGGCGGCCGCGCTCGTTGCAGATGCCCGCCATGTAGGATAGCTTCTCGCCCCCGGGGCCGATGCAGGCGATGCTGGCCTTCTTGCTGTGGCGCTCCTTGAGCTGCTCCTCCGTGGTGATGGCGTCGAGGCCCCAGAGGTCGCTTGCATCCCTGATCTCCGCCTTGTCGTCCTCGATGACGAGGTAGGCTGGCTGCTGGGATGCACCCTTGAAGAGGACACCGTCCCAGCCGGTGAGCTTGAGGAAGGGGCCGAAGTCCCCGCCGCAGTTGGCGTCGCCCCAGCCACCGTTCTTGGGGGTCTTCCCGACCGCCTGGAAACGAATGCCGAAGAGGGGAGTGCCGGTAAGCAGACCCGGCATGAGGCCCAGGATGTTGTCGGGGCCTAGGGCGTCCGCGCCATGGGGGATGCGGTCGAAGAGCAGCCGAGCGCCGAGGCCGTAGCCGCCGATGTGGCGGCGGTACACCTCCTCCGGAAGCGATTCAGATTCGATGGTGCCCGAACTGAGGTCAACGTTGAGTATCTTCCCGTTGATCGCCTTGTTCAGCACTGTCTGCACTCCCTTCGCAAACCCTCGCCCCGTGGGGCCCATCTACCATAGCCGCGCCGGTCTCCACTCTCCGGCGCCGCTACAGCTAGGATACGGCAATCGCGATTTCTGTCTCAAGCCAGTCAGGGGGCCGCGTCTGACGAGAAGAGCGCAGGGCTGGCCTGGCCCAGGAGTACCCTCACACCCCGAATCACCCCGTCGCTAGTCGCGCTGACCCAGAATGGTCACCGAGCAGACCGAGGCTGGCCCGCCAAGGTTGTGGGCCATGCCCAGGTGCGGGTCCTTGACCTGAAGCCCGTCGGCCCGCCCCTGGAGCTGCTTGGTCGCCTCATAGATCATGCGGCAGCCGGTGGCGCCGATGGGGTGGCCGAAGCACTTGAGACCGCCGCTGGGGTTGACCGGGATGTCTCCCTCTATATCCGTCATGCCGTCGGCGACCGCCGCGCCGGCCTTCGGCGGGTCAACGAAGCCCAGGTCGCCGATGTTGAACAGCTCCGTGCTGGTGAAGCAGTCATGAACCTCGGCGAAACCGATCTCCTTGCGAGGGTCCTTGACGCCCGCCTCCTCGTAGGCCATCGCAGCCGCCTTCTTGGTGGCCGGGAAGCCCAGCCAGTCGTAGCCCGGCCTGTACATTGGGAAAGTGGAATCGACGGCCAAGGCGTTAGCCTTGACCAACACGTAGTCGTCCTTGTGCTTCATGTCCTTGGCGATCTCCGGCCGCGTGACCACTACGGCGGCGGAGCCGTCGGACATGGCGCAGCAGTCAAAGCGGCCCAAGGGCCAGGCGATCATCGGGGCCTTGAGGGCATCGTCAATGGTGATCGGCCGACGGAAGTGGGCCTTGGGGTGGGCGGCGCCGTTCTTGTGGTTCTTGACGGCCACACGCGCCAAGTCCTCCTTGGTCCACCCCCACTCGTGGAAGGCGCGGGAGGCAGCCAGGGCGAACAGTCCCGGCGCACTGACTCCGCTCATCACCGGGTGGCCTCCCTCAACAGGGAGACCGCTGGAGCCCTGGTCCAGCAGCTTCTCCACGCCGCAAGCGACCACGATGTCGTAGACTCCGGCCGCCACGGCAAAGCAGGCGTTGCGGAAGGCATCCATGCCCGAGGCACAGAAGTTCTCGACCCGCGTAACCGGCTTGCCGAAAAGCTTCATGGGCTCCGCGAACGTGCCCCCCGATATCCCGGTAAAGTGGTACAGCACCCCCACCCAAGCCGCCTCGATGTCCTGAGGAGTGATGCCAGCGTCATCCAGGGCCTCGTAGACGGCCTCGACCAGCAGGTCCTCCTGGTCCTTCTCCCAGATCTCACCGAACTTGGTGCAACCAACACCGGCGATCGCCACTCGATCTTTGATCCCAGTCATTTCTCCTCCTTTCGGCCGGAGCGTTAGCGAGAAGGCCTAGGCTCCCCTAACCGGTTGGCACTTCCAGTAGTAATTGTGGAAACCCGCGCCCTCGTGGAGGCAACGCAGGGTGAGCTCCACCGGCATGCCCACGCTCACCTCTGTGGGGTCGCAGTCAGTCATCTGCAAGAAAGTGCGGCCTCCTCCCTCCAGGTCCGCCACGATCCTGGGCACGGGCGTGTTCAGATACTCGCCCCCCACCAAATGGTCGAGGGTATAGGTGAAGACCGTTCCCTTTCGAGCCAGCTTAACCTCGTCCAGTTCATCCTTCGTGCCGCACTCCACGCACACGCGCGGCGGCGGGTACTGCACCGTGCCGCACTTGCGGCAGCGGGAGCCGTAGAGGGCCAGCTCCATCTTGCTGTCCCGCCAGTAGGTAACCGGCGACGAAGGGGGCACGTACCTGTCCCTCTCCGTGAGCTTTCGGAAGGCCGCGTAGGCGCCGTAGTTGGGGAGCATGCGCTTGTTCATGAGGAAGGTCTGAAGCGATCGCTTACCGGGGACGGCAGGGAAGACGTCGCTCAGCTCCACTAGGAAGGCGTCAGCGCCGTCGCCGTAGTTGGCCACCAGCAGCTTGTCGCCGGCCTTGGCGGTATCCAGGGCGGCGGCCAGCATCATCAACACTTGCGGCGTGCCCGGGTTGCCCAGCAACAGGAACCCCGTGTCCTGGATTTGAGGCATCTCCAGGCCTAGCTGGCGGCCTAGGGTCGCGTGGGCGCGGGGATCGTTAGCGGAGAAGATCCCTTTGCTGATGTCCTTGGGGCCTAGGCCCTCGCTCTCCGCCAGCGCCTTCGCCGCCGCCAGCATGCTTGCCATGTAGCCGTGCCGGGTCTCCAGCTTAGGCTCAAAGGCGCGAACGTAGCGGTCGGAGGACCGCCGCCACGGGCCGATGACCTCGCTCGTGACCGAATGGAAGCCGCGGACAGTCGCCGGGCCCTCCTTCGACAAGAGAAAGGCGGCAGCGCCGTCGCCGAGCAGTTGCTCCCACATCGTCTCCGGCTCGGCGGGACGGTTGTCCGCCGCCACCACCAGCACGCTGTTGGCCGAGCCGCTCTCGATGGCGTCGTGGGCTGCCCTCATGGCCACGGTGGCCGAGCGGAGGGAATCGGTGAAGTCGGCGGTGACGATGTCCTGGCGCAGGTCCAGGACGCTAGCGACCACGGAGGCGCACTGCTTCTCAGTGTAGGGCGGAGTGGTGCTGGCGAAGTACACGCCGTCGACAGTGGACGGGTCGATTCCTGCCATGCACTCCAAGCCAGCGGCGACCCCCATGGTGATGCTGTCCTCATCGCCGTTGGCCACCGAGCGCTCCCCGGGCACGCCGGGAATGCCCCAGGCCTGGCTCATCTCCTGACGTCCCAGGCGGTATATCGGTATGTAGGCTCCATACGATGCTATGGCTACCATCGGGTCCTCCTCGGCTTATGACCGGTACGGTGAGAGGGCATGTCGGCTATCTGCGACAACAGGTGCGCAAGGTGGGATCGTAGTAGGAGCAGAAGGCGTCGTCCCAGTAGGGGTCCTCGAACAGGAACCCACGCTCGGCCTGGCGATCAGCACTCTTGGCGGCTTCGTCGCTGCCGATCAGACGCTTCCTGACCCGCCGCCGAGGCGCGCTCGCCTTCTTCGCCTTTGTTCCGCGGGTCTTGCTGGCGTTCCTCATCTAATGTGAATCCCGTCACAGTCTATCCCTGGAGCCCCCTCTTGACAAGGCCAGACCTGTTTCTGGATTTCCTCTTCCGCATGCCACCAGTCACGTACGCACGGCGTATCCGCTAGGCCCCACTGCCGCAGCACATCGAACAGCCCGGTGGCGAGTTCAAGCCCAGCCCGGTGGAGCGTCGGGCATCCAGACGATCCCCAAGAGGGAGTCACCTCGCTCGCGGTCGACATGCCGGAAGACTTCCCAGTCTAGGGGCTCGACCTCGAGATCGATGATCGGGTAGCCGATCGGCGTTCCAGCCCCCATGCAGACGAACGTCTCCGGATCGAAGCGCTCCTCTCCGTACGCGTCCGCGATGGCCCTGCCGACCTCCCGTTGCCACGCTGTGGGTCGGACGTCCGGCCTGGGCACACCGCTTGGACCCCGGGCCACAATCGTCCTGAAAGCGGCGGGATGACCATAACGCACGCAGAAGAGAGCCCGCTCGCTCCATCGCGGGGTGCTCTCCATGAAGTTCCGCCTCGCCAACTCGAGCATGAGTCCTCGCCTCTGGAACTTGGGGGCGACGCAGGCGAGGCCTCCCAGCATCACGATCTGCTCCGGCAGACGTGGCAAGTCCATGATGCGAACGTCGCTCAGGGTGAAGCCGGCGGGCTTTCCGTCACATATCGCCACGGACACGGTGCGCAACTGACTCAGCAACTTCTCGAGATGCGCCTGATTGGCGTGCCGGAAGGATGCGTCGAACAGCTCAGACAGGAGCTGCCGATCTGCACCCGTGAGACTGTCGGTGGGCACCGTCCTGAATACGAATCCGGGGAGATGGCGCTCGCTGGCCACCAGCAGCTCTCGGAGGTCAGTCATCTCTTCGTCCCCGGGTGCACCCGATCAGGCCGCGTCCCTGTCAGCCGTTGCCTGTGCTTGACTAGAGCATCCCCTGCCTGGCGCGGTAGTCGCGGAGAACCATGCGGGCGACTTCCGCACCGGAGTCCACGGCCTGGTGGGTGCCGCAGCCGTAACCGCCGGCGTCGCAGCCCACGTAGTACAAGCCCCGGATGGGCGCCCTGGCCGCCGGTTTGTGACGGCCGCACTGACCGACGATCTGGGCCAGGCCGATGCACTCGCCGCCCTGGCCGGGCAGGACGTGGTCTCTGGTTAGGGACGACACGTGCGCTGTCGAGTAGCGTTCCTCCCGCTCAACATGGGGTCGAACGTCGGGCCAGAGCCTGTCCACCATTTCGTCCAGCTTGCTCCACCAGACTTCGGGGTCGGCCATCTCCGGGTCGGGCGAGCAGAGGGTAGCCATGATGGCGCACTGCTTGCCTTCGGGAGCGAGGCTGGGGTCGTAGAGCGACGGCACGACGTTGAACACGACGACCTCGTCGGGCATCTCGCCCGCCTTGATCCGGCGGAATCGCTCCGAGTCCCAGTAGCTCTCATCGGAGAAGGCGATGTAGACGGGGTATTCGAAGACCGGCTTGGAAAGGAAATAGCGAATGCCCATCAGTCCCCAGGAGGGGAGCAGGCCCTTGACGTAGTTGACGTAACCCTTATCGAAGTTCTCTTCGCGTACGAGCCTGAGGACTGTGGGCTGGATGCCAGCGTTGCTCACCACAAGGGGGGCAGTGAATTTGCCCGCCTCGGTGACGACGCCCGTGACAGCGCCGTCCTCTACAGTGATCTCGCTGACCGCCGTCCTGAGGCGCACCTCACTGCCATACTTCTCGACGGCCTGGGCGAAGACCTCGGCCACGCGACCGTAGCCGTCGCTGCTGTAGCGCATGGCGCCGCCGGCGGCGAAGTCGCTGAACGTCCTGATCGCCTCCGATGCCGCAACGAGATCGATCGGGGCCACGAAGATGATGTTGCACTGCATGCCGAAGTAGCTGTAAACGGATTGCGGCAGGCGATAGCGTGACAGGAACTCGGCGAGTGTCACGTCGTCCAAGGCGTCGATATCCTGGGGCGTCAGGGCGGACATCTCGGCGAAGAAGCGCGCTACTTCCGGCATGTTGGCTGGCTCTAGCTGTAGCCAGCTGACCATCCCCGCCATATCGCGTTGCTCTCGCGGCCGCGACGGGGTGATCAGGGGTTCGTACTTGCCGGAACGCCCCTTGTAGAGCAGCGCGCCTGTGTCCGTCTCAGGCGTGAGCAGCTCTACCTCGCCCTCCATATCGATCTCTTTCAGGACGGTGGCGAACTGGGAGTTGAGGCTGGGCCCTCCCACGACCGGCCATAGCTCGTAGCGGAAGCCCTCTTTGGACATGGTGAGGGCCTTGCCGCCCGGTTGAGAGTTCTTGTCCAGAAGGAGCGTCTTCAGGCGGTGCTTGGCGAGCAGTGCGGCGCAGGCCGCGCCGCCGAACCCGGCTCCAACGACGATAGCATCGTACTGTTGAGGCATCGCTGTCCCTCCTCCCTGCCGCTCTCTGCTACTTGTCTTCGGAAGAGCCGGCTCCGGGTTCGGGTGCGGGCGAGTCGGCTGTTTCTACCGCTGCTTCCTCGCCGGAGCGGCGCCAGAAGAGGACCTTCTTGAGCCAGTGCCGGCCGACCATGCCGATGACGCTTGGGTTCTTTGCCACCCGGATCAGCCCCGGCACATCATCCTCGTCGAAGCGGATCCAGAACTCCCAGTTAACCGGATCGGTGATGCGGCCGGAGATGACCACCTCTTGTCCGTCCCTGCGGACGTCGTAATTCATGAAGTTCATGTTGAGCTCTTGCTTGCCCAAGCCGCGCGACCATAGTTTCATTCCTTGACTTCCTTAGGTGACCGACTGCTGCCCGGGGTTGTTACCCCATATACGTTTCCAAATACCGCTGTACGTGCGGGGGAGGAGTCCACCACTTCTTGGCGCCGAGGTCTTCCGCCACCTTGCCCGCGGCGATATAGCCGGGGCCCCCGGTGATGAGTGCTCCCGGATAGCAGGAGGCGCCGCACAAGTAGAGGCCCTCGATCGGTGTCGCAGAGCTGGAGCACTCCGGGTTGGGGCGGAAATACCCCAATTGCAGGGGATTGTAGTCGCCATGCTTGAAGCTGCCTCGGCGCATGTTGGGGAAGCGAGT